>CAJOPI010000162.1 GCA_905236275.1 uncultured Lachnospiraceae bacterium
GGTAAAGAGCTCAGACTTAAGCAGCAGTATTTCTTTATCTCGGCATCGGTGCAGGAAGCTGTTGCAAAATATATGAGAAATCATGATGACATTCATAATTTTGCGGACAAGAACGTATTCCAGCTGAATGATACCCATCCGACAGTTGCAATCCCTGAGCTCATGAGAGTCTTAATGGATGATTACGGACTGTCCTGGGAGGATGCGTGGGAGGTTACCACAAAGACCTGCGCTTACACAAACCACACGATCATGTCGGAAGCTCTTGAAAAATGGCCTATCGAGCTCTTCTCAAGACTTCTTCCGAGAGTTTACCAGATCGTTGAGGAGATTAACAGGCGTTTCTGCCTGCGTATCCAGGAGATGTATCCCGGACGTCAGGATAAGATCAGGAACATGGCTATCATTTATGATGGTCAGATAAGGATGGCATTCCTCGCAATCGTTGCGGGCTTCTCCGTAAACGGTGTTGCAAGGCTGCATACCGAAATCCTTAAAAACAGGGAGCTTCATGACTTCTATGAGATGATGCCGAAGAAGTTCAACAATAAGACGAACGGTATCACCCAGAGAAGGTTCCTCATGCATGCCAATCCGCTTCTTGCCGAGTGGGTAACTGAGCATATAGGTCCCGACTGGATAAAGGACCTAAGTAAGATCAAGGGACTTGAAATTTATGCAGATGATAAGAAGGCGCAGAAGGAGTTCATGAACATCAAGTTCAGGAATAAGGAGCGCCTTGCAAAATATATCCTTGACAATAACGGTATCGTGGTCGATCCGCGCTCGATTTTCGACGTGCAGGTAAAGAGACTGCATGAGTACAAGAGACAGCTTTTGAATATCCTTCACGTAATGTATCTTTATAATAAGATCAAGGCAAATCCGACCATGGACTTCTATCCGAGAACCTTTATTTTCGGTGCGAAGGCAGCGGCAGGCTATAAGACGGCGAAGCTTACCATCAAGCTTATCAATTCCGTTGCCGAGGTCGTAAATAATGACGAGTCGATAAAGGGTAAGATAAAAGTTGTATTTATCGAGGATTACAGGGTTTCGAATGCCGAGATAATCGTTGCGGCGGCTGATGTTTCGGAGCAGATTTCCACAGCTTCGAAGGAGGCTTCCGGAACCGGAAACATGAAATTTATGCTGAACGGAGCACTTACAATCGGAACGATGGACGGCGCGAATGTCGAGATGGCAGAGGAAGTAGGCAAGGACAACATGTTTATCTTCGGTCTTTCGGCAGATGAGGTCATCGAATACGAGAAGAACGGCGGCTACAATCCCATGGATATCTTTAATAATGAGATGGAAGTCAGGGATGTGCTGACACAGCTTGTAAACGGCTTCTATTCAAAGGAGGATCCGGATCTCTTCCGCGACCTCTACAATTCGCTTTTGAATACCAAGTCGACCGATAAGGCAGACAGATACTTTATACTTAAGGATTTCAAATCCTATGCCGAGGCACAGGATAAGGTCGAGAAGCTTTATCGTGATTCCGACCTCTGGGCTAAGAAGGCTATACTCAACAGTTCAGCAGCAGGCAAGTTCTCGTCCGACAGAACCATACAGGAATATGTCGATGAGATATGGCATCTCGATAAAGTGACGCTGCCGAAGAAGAAGGAGACTAATAAATGGTTGATGCAGTAAAGGTTAACGGAGGGGGAGTTTTCATCCGTAATGGTCGTGAGGTCGTAAAAGAGACGGCCGGACTTTCGAAAGAAGAGGCAAAAAAAGGCACGATCGCTTATGGGATATTGGAGAAGCATAACAGCGCGCCTGATATGGCAAACTTAAAGGTGAAATTCGATTGTATAACTTCCCATGATATTACTTATGTCGGAATAATACAGACAGCAAGGGCTTCAGGACTTGAAAAATTCCCCATCCCCTACGTGCTCACCAACTGCCATAACTCCCTCTGCGCTGTAGGAGGAACCATAAACGAAGATGACCACGTATTTGGTCTCTCGGCAGCTAAAAAATACGGCGGAATCTATGTACCTCCTCATCAGGCGGTAATACATCAGTATGCAAGGGAAATGCTCGCAGGCTGCGGCAAAATGATACTGGGTTCCGACTCCCATACCCGTTATGGTGCACTTGGTACAATGGCGATGGGAGAAGGCGGCGGAGAGCTTGTAAAGCAGCTTTTAGAGCAGACCTATGATATCGCCTATCCTGAAGTGGTCGCAATCTATCTTGACGGTGAACCCGCCTTTGGCGTGGGACCTCAGGATGTGGCACTTGCACTTATAGGAAATCTCTTCAAAGACGGAACGGTAAAGAACAAGGTAATGGAATTCATCGGTCCCGGTGTGGCAAAGCTTTCTGCTGATTTCAGAATCGGTATCGATGTAATGACTACCGAAACAACCTGTCTTTCCTCTATCTGGGAGACTGATGAGAGCATAAGGGAGTTCTATGAGATACATGGCAGAGAGGCAGAGTATAAGGAGCTTAAGCCGGCAGAGACAGCTTACTATGATGAACTCGTGACGGTTGATCTTTCGGCAATAAAGCCCATGATAGCGATGCCTTTCCATCCTTCGAATACCTACACCATCGAGGAGGTAAATGCAAACCTTTCGGACGTACTCGCAGAGGCAGAAAAACGTGCAAAGGTTTCCTTCGGAGATAAGGTTGATTTCGACCTTCATGGAAAAATCGTTGACGGAAAGCTCCTCGTAGACCAGGGAATAATCGCCGGCTGTGCCGGAGGTGGATTCGAAAACCTCTGTGCGGCAGCGGATATACTTAAAGGTGCGGATATAGGAAGCAATGCCTTCACAATGAGTGTATATCCTGCGTCGATGCCGATTTATGCTGAGCTTGTAAAGAACGGCGCAATGAGCAGCTTTATCGAGGCGGGAGTCGTTGTAAAGACCTGCTTTTGCGGACCCTGTTTTGGCGCGGGTGATACTCCTTCCAACAACGCCCTCTCTATCAGGCACTCGACCCGTAACTTCCCGAACCGCGAGGGCTCAAAGGTTCAGCAGGGACAGATTTCCTCTGTTGCTCTTATGGATGCGCGTTCGATCGCAGCTACGGCAGCTAACAAGGGAATCCTTACTCCTGCAACGGATATGGATGTCGAAATCGGTAAATATAAGTATTTCTTTGATAAGGGAATTTATGATAAGAGAGTATATGATTCCAAGGGCGAGGCTAAGGCTGACGAAAAGCTTATCTTAGGTCCGAATATCAAGGACTGGCCTGAAATGGTGGCTCTGACGGATAACCTTCTCCTGAAGGTTGTTTCGGAAATCCACGACCCTGTAACGACTACGGACGAACTCATTCCTTCGGGAGAAACCTCGTCCTACCGTTCAAATCCTCTTGGACTTGCGGAATTTACCCTTTCGAGAAAAGACCCTGACTATGTGGGCCGCGCAAAGGAGGTTCGCTCTTATGAAGAGGCAAGAGAGGACGGAGTCAGCGCACTCGAAAAGATGATAGAAGCTTCGGCCGAAGTTCAGGCTGCCGTAAAGACTGTAAGCGGAAAATTCGGTGAGATAAAATGGGAGAATACCGGTATCGGTTCGACTATTTTTGCAGTAAAACCGGGCGACGGTTCTGCGAGAGAGCAGGCGGCTTCCTGCCAGAAGGTGCTCGGCGGCTGGGCAAATATCGCCAACGAATACGCAACAAAGCGTTACAGAAGCAATCTCATTAACTGGGGAATGCTGCCCTTTGTCATAAAGAAGGGTGACCTGCCTTTCAAGAACCTTGACTACATCTTCATTCCCGAAATAAAGAAGGCGGTTGAGGAAAAGGCTGAGGAGATAAAGGCTTATGCAGTAAAAGATTCGTCGATAGAAGAATTTACACTGACACTCGGAAGCCTTACTGATGATGAGAGAAAAATCATCCTCGCAGGCTGCCTGATAAATTATAACAAGGTTAGGAACTGTAGATAAATAACTTATGCACACTTGCTTGTATAAACTTCCACTTGCTGCGTTATCGTCAATCAGCGTAGCTCGCTAC
>CAJOPI010000163.1 GCA_905236275.1 uncultured Lachnospiraceae bacterium
AACCACAGCACTCCCCGCCGTATCCATCTTCGTTTCGTCTGCCTTCAGTTTCACAACGACCTCCTCGAAAAAAATATAGTAATACTGCAAAAAACTAACGTATTCCATATTAAGAAAAAAATTTGTGGAGAAATTGACAGAAATGTGATAAAGCTGTGAACGTCACATCCTCTCAGGTGCTTCCATGCCGAGAACGGCGATGCAGCTCTCCAGAACCTTAAGTGTAAACCGAAGCAGCGCGATCCACCCCCCACGCTTGTTCTCGTCTGTTTCAGCCAGAATCTTGGTTCCATGATAAAACCTGTTAAAATTATTCGCAATTTCGTAAATATATGCACAAATCCTATGCGGCGCAAGCTCCTCAAAGGCTCCTCTCATGACCGCACCATACTGTGCTTCGGAAAGCATCAGCGCACGCTCTTCATCAGATAAAGGCTCCTTAATTGAAAGACCTTCGCTCCTGCCGCCGGCTTCCGCATACTTTCGAAGAATAGACTTGATTCTTACCATGGTGTACATGATGTAAGGACCCGTATTGCCTTCAAAAGAAGTAAACTTATCAATATCAAAGACATAATCCTTAGATGCCTGATTCGAAAGGTCTCCGTATTTAATGGCACTGAGAGCTACGATTCTTGCGGTCTCCTTCGCCTCTTCTTCCGAAAGATTGATGGAATCGCTCTCCGACATCTTTTTAAGCATTTCCTCATTGACATCAGAGATAAGGTTTTCAAGCCTCATGACTCCGCCCGCACGCGTCTTGAAAGGCTTGCCGTCCTTTCCGTTCATCGTACCGAAGCCTAAGAAATCAAGCTTCGTCTCCTCGGGAACAATACCTGTCTTCTTCGCACATCTGAAAACCTGCACAAAGTGAAGCGACTGCCTCTTGTCAACCACATAGATAATCTGGTCCGGCTTGAAGTCCTCTTGCCTCTGTACAAGGGTAGCAAGGTCTGTCGTCGTATAAAGTGCCGCACCGTCGGATTTAAGTATCATACAGGGCGGAACCTCTTTAGAGTCAGTCTCTTCTGATACATCAACAACCAGAGCCCCCTGACTTTCATAGGCAAAGCCGTCCTTCTTTAACCTTTCGACCATAGCAGGGATATAAGGGTCTGCATCAGCTTCGCCTTTCCAGAGGTCAAAATCAACAGTCAGATTCGCATAATTCTTCTTTAAGTCAGCAACAGAAATAGCTATGATATGCTTCCAGATTGCCCTGTAACCCCTGTCGCCATGCTGCAGCTTATAGGTCGCATCCATAGCGGCATTCTTAAAGTCCTCGTTCTCTTTCGACTTTGCGGATGCTGCCGGATAAATTTCTTCCAGCTCTTCAAGCGTGAAGGGAGCCTCTGCAGGGTATTCACCCTCAAAAGCTTCATCAAAATAGGGCAGGTCAGGTTTTCTCTCCTTTAGCTCTGTGATGATAAGTCCCATCTGGAGTCCCCAGTCACCTAAGTGGACATCAGAAATAACCTCATGTCCCATAAGTCTTGCAAGGCGCTTTACGCTCTCTCCGATGATTGCCGAACGCAGATGCCCAATGTGAAGCGGTTTCGCCACATTCGGTCCGCCGTAGTCTATTACGATCTTTCTCTTATTTTCCGCCGTATCAAGTCCGAGACGCTCATCTGCATCCATTTTTCCTAAATGCGACGCAAGAAATGAGGGGTTGATTTTCATATTCAAAAATCCCGGTCTTACGGCTTCAACTGACGAAAAGTACTCTGAGCCGGCAAGCTCTCTCGCAACAGCTTCCGCAATATCAAAAGGATTTTTATGGAGCTTTTTCGCTCCTGCCATTGCGCCGTTACACTGAAATTCGCAGAGATCCGGTCTGTTGGAAAGCCCGACTTTACCAAGCTCCCCGTCAAATCCCGCCTTTTCAAAAGCAGCACTCACTTCTTTTGTCAATAAATCAATTAAATTCTGCATTTCTTAAAACTCCATGATTCTTAATACTCTCAGGCTGTCTCATCCTGTTTGGAATAGATACAGCCGCAATAATTCTGTCTGTATAGATTATACTCTTTCGAAAGCTCGACCGAGCGTTTATAGCCGTCCTTTTTCTTGAAATCCGAAGGAAGATGCTTCACTCCGTAAATGCAGGAAAGAAGCTCACCTATATCATTTATCTTCGTTGAATTTTTTAAGGGACTTATGGAAAGCGTCGTCGTGAAATAGTCATAGTCATGCTCCGACGCAAATTCTGCCGCTTCCCTCATGCGAAGCTCATAGCACTTAAAGCACCTCTCTCCGCCCTCCGGAACCTCTTCCAGCCCTCTCGCGATTTCATAAAAGGGCTTCGGGTCAAATTCCTTTATGATTATCTCTGCCCTGCTTCCCGACTTTTCGATAAATTTCCTGAGTTCCCTCGCACGTCTGCTGTACTCTTCCGCCGAGTCCATATTCGGGTTGTAGAAAAATACCGTAATGTCAAAATGAGGTTCAAGATATTCAAGACAGTAGCTTGAACAGGGCGCACAGCAGACATGGAGCAAAAGCCGAGGCTTTTGCTCCTTTCCGTCTATCTCTTCGATAAGCTTATCAAGTTCCTTGCTGTAATTCCTTTTATTCACCTGTATCACGCATTTCCGCGTCGAGCCACCTTTGCAATATCTATCGGCAGAGGGAACAGATTAGCCTTTTCGTTCTCCATGCTTGTAAGAAGGGCTGACGCCGTATCGATCGAAGTAAATACATTTACACCTGTTTCAATGGCGGTACGTCTTATCATGAAGCCGTCACGTCTCTTGTCAAAGCCCTGTGTCGGAGTATCAATGATAAGGTCAATCCTGTGTCCCAAAATGAGGTCCATAACCGTCGGGCTCTCCTGCGAAAGCTTATTTACACGACGCACAGGTATTCCGTTTTCTCCGATGACCTTGGCTGTGGAACGGGTAGCATATATCGTATATCCCAGTCTGTCAAAACGTCTTGCGATATCTACTACCTCACTCTTGTCCGTATCCTTGACCGTTATGATGACCTGCTTATACTTGGGCAGCTTGATGCCGGCTCCGAGGAATGCCTTGTAAAGTGCCTCATTGTAATCAGTCGAGATACCGAGACATTCTCCCGTTGATTTCATCTCGGGGCCTAAGCTTATCTCTGCGCCGTAAATCTTCTCAAAGGAGAATACCGGCATCTTGATAGCGAAGTAATCAGCCTCAGGCTGGAGTCCGGGCTCGTAGCCGAGTGACCTTATCGACTCTCCGAGAATTGCCCTTGTCGCAATGTCAACTATCGGAATACCCGTAACCTTGCTTATGTAAGGAACGGTTCTCGACGACCGGGGATTTACCTCGATACAGTAAACCTCCTCACCCATTGCGATAAACTGTATATTTATCATTCCGACAACGTTTAAGGCTCGCGCAAGTCTCTTCGTATATTCCGCTATCGTAGCCTTTACACTGTCTGAAATCGACTTAGCAGGGTATACGGAAATCGAGTCTCCCGAATGTATTCCGGCTCTCTCGATATGCTCCATGATTCCGGGAATAAGTATATCCGTTCCGTCACAAACAGCATCGACCTCTATTTCCTTACCCATCATGTATTTATCGACAAGGATAGGGTGATCCTGCGCAATACGGTTGATGATTCCTATGAATTCGCGGATTTCGTCGTCATTGAAGGCGATTCTCATTCCCTGTCCGCCAAGCACATAGGAAGGACGTACAAGCACAGGATAGCCTAAATCATTGGCAGCTCTTATTGCCTCTTCAGCAGTATAAACGGTATGTCCTGCCGGACGCTTGATTCCCGTTGCCGCAAGCACCTCGTCGAAAAGCTCCCTGTCCTCTGCCTTGTCAACGTTTTCAGCACTTGTTCCGAATATCGGAACTCCCATCTGCATAAGTGCTTCCGTAAGCTTGATGGCTGTCTGTCCGCCGAACTGGACAACCGCACCGTCAGGATTTTCAACATTTACTATATTTTCGACATCCTCCGGTGTAAGCGGTTCAAAATAAAGTTTGTCGGCAATGTCAAAATCCGTAGAAACCGTCTCAGGATTATTATTTATAATGATTGTTTCATAACCTGCCTTTGAAAATGCCCAGGTAGCATGTACGGAGCAGAAGTCAAATTCGATTCCCTGACCGATTCTTATGGGTCCCGAGCCAAGAACGAGAATTTTCTTCTTTCCTGTGGAAACAAGCTCTCCGCTCTCATCCTCCCCACCATATACAGAATAAAAGTAAGGTGTCGAAGCCTCGAATTCAGCCGCACAGGTATCAACCATCTTGAAGGAGGCAACAATGTCATTCGTGACTCTCATTGCCCTGATCTCGTTTACGGTTTTTCCCGTAAGTCTTGCAATTACCTCATCAGGGAAACCGAGTCTCTTGGCTTCTCTGAGCGTTTCCACTTCAATCTCATCCTTTCGAAGCTCCTTCTCCATCTCGGTAATTATGGCAATCTTGTCGATAAACCAGAGGTCAACCAAGGTTATCTCATGAATCCTCTCGTGACTGATACCCCTTCTTACTGCCTCTGCAATGACATAAATTCTCTGATCGTCAACAAGCTCAAGGCGTTTAAGAAGTTGCTCTTCCGTAAGAGTCGAGAAGTCATAGCTCAAAAGGCAGTCCACGTGCTGTTCAAGCGAACGTATTGCCTTCATAAGTGCAGCCTCGAAGCAGTTGCCCAATGCCATTACCTCACCGGTAGCCTTCATCTGTGTCGTGAGGGTACGCTTTGCAGTAATGAATTTATCAAAAGGCAGTCTCGGTATCTTTACCACACAGTAGTCGAGTGCAGGCTCGAAGCAGGCACAGGTTTTCTTTGTGATGGCATTTTTTATCTCATCGAGAGTATAGCCGAGCGCAATCTTTGCGGCAACCTTCGCTATCGGGTATCCCGTAGCCTTTGACGCAAGTGCCGATGAACGCGAAACTCTGGGGTTTACCTCGATTACACAATACTCAAAGGAATTCGGATGAAGGGCAAACTGTACGTTACAGCCGCCTGTTATCTTCAATTCTTCTATAATGTTGAGCGCAGAGCTTCTGAGCATCTGATACTCTTTATCGGATAAGGTCTGGCTTGGTGCGACAACTATCGAGTCTCCCGTATGAACTCCTACAGGGTCGATATTTTCCATATTGCAGACAGTTATCTTGTTGCCTGCAGCATCACGCATTACCTCGTACTCGATTTCCTTCCAGCCTGAGATACAACGCTCAACAAGCACCTGTCCCACTCTCGAAAGTCTGATACCGTTTTCGAGTATTTCCCTGAGCTCGGTCTCATTGTTGGCAATTCCGCCTCCGGAGCCACCGAGTGTATAGGCAGGACGAAGCACTACAGGATATCCTATTTTTCTGGTAAATTCAACTCCGTCCTCAACATTTTCAACCACCAGCGAAGGAGCAACAGGCTCGCCTATTTTCTCCATCGTTTCCTTGAATTCAAGTCTGTCCTCAGCCTTCTTTATGGTAGCTGCGGTAGTTCCGATAAGCTTTACACCATGTTCTTCCAAAAAGCCTGACTCTGCAAGCTCCATTCCGAGGTTAAGTCCTGCCTGACCACCCAGAGTCGGCAAAATGCTGTCCGGCTTTTCCTTTATAATGATCTCGCGGAGCATCTTCGCTGTAAGAGGCTCTATATAAACCTCATCCGCAATCTCTTTATCTGTCATGATCGTAGCAGGATTGGAATTTACAAGACAGACTTCAACACCCTCTTCTTTAAGGGAACGGCAGGCCTGAGTTCCGGCATAGTCAAATTCTGCTGCCTGACCTATTACTATAGGTCCTGAGCCGATAACCAAGACCTTACGGATTTCACTATTCTTTGGCATTATTAAAATCTGTCCTTTCTGCTTGTTTTCATCATTTCTATAAATCTGTCAAAGAGGTATGCGGTATCCATGGGACCTGCACATGCCTCCGGATGGAACTGAACGGTGAAGATATTTTTATTTACATATTTCATACCCTCATTTGTTCCGTCATTGACATTTATAAATGCAGGAACTGCGATGCTGCTGTCCATCTTTTCTGCATCCACCACATAGCCATGATTCTGTGAAGATATGTATACTCTTCCTGTTTCCAGGTCCTTGACCGGATGGTTAGCACCTCTGTGACCGTATTTTAATTTATGGGTATCAGCACCGGCCGCAAGTGCCATGAGCTGATGTCCGAGACAGATTGCAAATATCGGTATATCCGTATTATAAAGTTTTCTGATCTCTTCGATTATTTCCGGACAGTCCTTCGGGTCTCCCGGTCCATTCGAAATCATTATTCCGTCAGGCCGTAAGGCTATTATCTCTTCAGCCTCCGTCTTTGAGGGGAATACCGTAACCGAGCAGCCTCTTCTTGCAAGATTGAGTGCGATATCTTTTTTCATTCCGACATCGATTATCGCTACCCTGAGTCCGCTTCCGTTGAGTTCTTTTACATAATTCGGTACTCTTTCCGCAACCACAGGCTTTTCTGTTATCGAGCCCTTTGCCATCACCTTTCCTGCATCGACTCCGTTTTCATCCATGCTTCTTGAAGGTTCGAGCTCGTAGCGGTATTCGCAGCTGACTTTTGAAACAACGTCACCTGTCTTATAAGCCTTAAGCTTCTCCTGTATTTCTTCCATTCTTGAATGATAATCCGTATCCGTAGTTATCATCCCGTTCATGGTTCCTTTTTCCCGGAGTATCTTTGTCAAAGCTCTTGTATCTATTCCCGCTATGCCCGGTATGTCATTTTTCAAAAGAAAATCCTGTATCGTGGAATCTGATCTGAAATTGCTCTCAGTCCTTGAAAGCTCGCGGACTATGAATCCGTCCGGCCAGCCTTTGAGGGATTCCATATCGTCATGACATATTCCGTAATTACCGATAAGCGGGTAGGTCATGCACACTGCCTGTCCTGCATAAGACGGGTCTGTAAGGACTTCAAGGTATCCTGTCATGGATGTATTGAAAACTATTTCGCTAACGATTTCTTTTGTCGAGCCTATTGATACACCCTTAAATACCATTCCGTCCTCAAGTATCAAAAATGCCTGCATTATTACTCTCCTAATTTTATATTACAATCCCGCAGCTTAAATGCTTTGAAAAAACTTTTTGCCGCGGAAATCTTTTTTAACTGCGGTCAAAAAGTGTTTTCAGGCATTTAAGCTGCTTACACTTCACTCCGAATCAAATCAGTTTCGAGTCAAGAATTTTTACAAAACAAATTTATCTGAAGTAATTCACTCCCGATTCGAATATGTTCATATTCTGTTCGCCGTAGATATTCACGTTGGTGTATTCAGCGCGGCGTTCTGCATGAGCCATCTTTCCGAAGACCCTGCCGTCTGCGCTTGTTATACCCTCTATGGCATTGAAGGAACCGTTTACATTCCATTCCTCATCCATGAATATCTTTCCGTCGGGATCACAATACTGTGTTGCGACCTGACCGTTCTCTATGAGCCTGTCAAGCCACTCACCATTTGCGACAAATCTTCCCTCACCATGTGATGCAGGATTTACGTAAACGCTTCCAAGTGCTGCTCCCATAAGCCATGGCGATTTATTTGAAACAACCTTTGTATAAACCATCTTTGAAATATGACGGTTTATCGTATTGAAGGTAAGCGTAGGGCTGTCCTCCTTCTGTGCTTCGATTATCTCACCATAAGGCAGAAGTCCGAGCTTGATAAGTGCCTGGAAACCGTTACAGATACCGAGCACAAGACCATCCCTCTTATTTAAGAGGTCCATCATTGCTTCCTTTATCTTCGCATCCCTGAACGCAGTCGCAAAGAACTTTGCAGAGCCGTCCGGTTCATCACCGGCTGAGAAACCGCCGGGGAACATTACTATCTGGGCATCATTTATTGCCTTTGTAAATGCCTCAACAGAATCCACTATAGCCTTGGGACTTAAGGTTGAGAACACCCTTACATCTGTCTCCGCGCCTGCCTTCCAGAAGGCTCTCTCCGTATCGTATTCACAGTTTGTACCCGGGAATACGGGTATAAATACCTTCGGCTTTGCCACCTTGTTTTTGCAGACATAAATCTTCGGCTCGTTATAAAGAGGGCATGAAATCTGCTCATCCCTGTCTGTCGATTTTGTCGGGAATACCTTTTCAAGCGTTGAGTCATAAGCTTTTTCAAGTTCTGAAAGCTCGATGACCATATCGCCATGTCTCAGTTTTCCGTCGGAGGTCAGTTCACCGATTATCTCATAAGGAACACCGATTTCCAAAAGCTCGATGACATCCGGTACTTCGGCTATGATATTTCCCGTCTCCGAAAGGAAAAGCTTCTCTGCCGGTATTCCGTCTGAGATCTCGACACCCATGCGGTTACCAAAAGACATCTTTGCAACAGCCGGAGCAATACCCTTCTCATCAAGGGCATACGCCGAAATGATTATTCCCTTTCTTATTGCCTCATGAAGCTTGGAATAAAGGGCAATAACCTCTTCGTATACCGGAAGGTCATACTCATCCACCGGTATCGTGAATTTTACTATGGCATTTCCCGGAAGCTTGAACTCCGGTGTAAGCACATCCTTAACATTCGAAACATCAACCGCAAACGAAACCAGTGTAGGCGGAACATTGATATTTTCAAAGGTTCCCGACATTGAATCCTTGCCGCCGATAGAAGCCAGACCATACTTCATCTGTGCCTCGAATGCTCCCAGCAGTGCAGAGAGCGGAATACCCCAGCCCTTTGCATCTTCCGTCATTCTCCTGAAATACTCCTGGAAGGTAAAGTGGATATTCTTCATATTTCCGCCGGATGCTACGATTTTCGCAATTGATTCGGTTACGGCATAAACGGCACCATGAAAAGGCGACCAGCTCGATATATAAGGGTCGAAGCCATAACTCATCATCGTGCAGACATCGGTTTTCCCCTTATATACAGGGAGTTTTGCAACCATAGTCTGTATCGGTGTGCTCTGATAGCGTCCGCCGTAAGGCATAAGTACGGTTCCCGCACCGATTGATGAGTCAAACATCTCAACAAGTCCCTTTTGTGAGCATTCGCTCAAATCGCTGAGCGTATCAAACCATGCTTTTCTTTCATCCTTTATTTCAATCTTCTCGTCGAAGTAAGCTTCCTTTTCCGAGGGCGGTACGATTTCAGCAGTTGTTTCCTGATGTGCTCCGTTTGTATCA
>CAJOPI010000164.1 GCA_905236275.1 uncultured Lachnospiraceae bacterium
TATACTAGTACTGAAAAGAACATTGCGTCGAAGCAAGGCTATCGGTCTTATAGCCCGTTCAGAAGCTCCATTATCTATCGGAATATTACCATCATTAAGGAATTGTCGTAACTCTTCTTCATGAGCTATGGAGTAATGAATTGCTTCCCGCATTTTTTCGATGACAAGAGGATCGCTCACATTAAAAGCATGCACGTAATCGAAGAATCTATCAACTAAAGGACGAACTTCACTGTCTCGTCTAAGCTTACGCTCTTCCGCCGTTAAAGTTTTGAGAGCCTCGTCGGCATGATATATTTCGCCGATCATCTTAATGATTTTTGTCTCCTCTAAATTATCGATCTCTTTATTTGTTAGATGTTTTTGCTTTTGAATCTTGAGAGCGTTTGCAAAGTATCTTCTTGCGTGCATGAAGCAGCCACAAAGAGTTATAAGGCCATATTTTTGCTTCTGTATTGAGAAATAAGAGCTATAAGCATCGCTTGTTACGTATATTTCTTTGTCGAGATCAGCAAAGAGTTTTACCAGATGTCCTGCGTCACGCCCGGTTTCGTATTCGAAGATTATAACCTGCTGACAATCCAAGAGTTCACTGCTTCTCTGTAACCAGAACCAATTTTGAGATTTTTCGTCACGAATAACATTCCATCTTGTTTCGTCACACTGCAAGTAAGATTGCTGTAAAAGCAGATCGCCGAGATAATCATAAAGCGGTTTTAATCTTTCTGCTACAGTAATTACCCAACGTGAGAGTGTTTGCTTTGTGACCGGGAAAGCATCGAAAAGAAGTGAAGAGTTCTCTTGCCGACACAAAGGAGAAAACATTACAAATAATTCATGAAGTATATAGGACAATAATGAGGATGTGACAAGACTTTTCTCAATTAAAGGAATTTCATGAGGCAGTCTTACGAGTTCATAAACAGCTCCTACAACCGGATCCGGAATCCTAACACGAATAATAGGACGATAAACCCTTTTGCGATAAGCTATTGCGGGTATAACTTCGACACTATCGACGGGCTCCCAGAATGCAACTTCCCAGTCTCCAATCCCATATTTTTCGTCCAATTGATTTTGCTACGTTTTTGGGGTTTATTTTTTACCTTATCATTGTTAGGATTGGGAGTGCAGACTTCAGCATTAATGATGTCCGCTGTTTCACTTGTATCGGAATCTTGTTCAGATGTTGTATCATCGCAAGCATCATCACACACATTCTGTGGTACTTCTTCTTCCTTGGCTTTATTATGAGTGCTGGGAACAAGATTATCTAAGCGTTCAGTGCTTGGTGCGTAAACCTTATTGTTAAGATCAATATTTACTTCTTGCGAATGCTGTAGTTGAATTTTCAGCTCATCGTAAGCAGCGATACAAGCATCTAATTTTGTTGTAGAGTCATGAATTAGTTTCAGTAATTCGATAAATAGTGAACAAAACACAGCTATGCCATTCTCAAGTTCTTTATTTTGTTCTTCTAGTTTCTGAGAGCGTTTCTGAACATTTTTATAAATCTGTTTTTCTGCCAGGTGCATTTTTTGTTCGTGATCTAACTCAATAGCGGAGTGAACAGCTCTATCCATGACTTCTTCATGAGATAGTTTAGAAAGTTCTTGTTTGAGTTGATCGTGCTTTGCGCCCATGATTTACATATTATATTAACTAAGCGCAGATGCAGAACGAATTATGCTCATTGCTTTTGTTAACCGTTTATTCTGTCGAGTAAGGTCTTGAATTTGCTTATCTTGCTCAATGACCTCTGCTGTCAAATCTTTCACACGGTTTCTCAAGACGGCAACACGCTCTTCAGAACGATTGTACAGTCTGTTTAATTTCTTGAATTCGTTTGGACTTACTTCAGGTTGAGCTTGGGGTTGAGTTTGAGGTTTTCGACCACGCTTAGTGTTTGCAGGAATAATTTCACCGGTATTAGGGTCGAGTTTACCGATTGATTTTTTCCTGTATTTATATTTTTTCTGTGTCTTATCCCAATATTTTTCATTCTCAAACACATAAACGACACCCGAAACTTTATTTCGCTGTTTAATGATCCCCAAGAAAATCGTCCTCCTTTTGCTAAAATTTTGTTGTAGTTATATTAGCAAATAAGAAATAGAATGTCAATATTCTAAAATTATTTTTTTCTAAAATTTATGCTAAATTTCAGATTATTGGAGTCTACATTTCCCATTGAAATGATAGATATTAATGGAGTAAATGCTGATTATTGCTTAATTTGCAAACGTTCACTAATATAGGGTTGAACGGATTATGTTACGTTTACTCCCCACTCTCATACAGCGATCTATAGTAAAAACACTTTATTATTGATATAATAAAAATTATGAGTTACGATGAAAAATACAGAAGAAGAACATTGGAATATCGTCAA
>CAJOPI010000165.1 GCA_905236275.1 uncultured Lachnospiraceae bacterium
CAACTGAGGGATGGCGGGATTCCATGCTTACGGCGTTATACAACCATGATGCTGAGGTCAGGAAGGATTTTTACGCACTTGATATAGATTTTCCGGTGGGAATGATACTTACTTCCGGAGAATATATAAGAGAAGTATCAAAGGAAATCGAAGGGCTTGAAAACTACATTGAGCTGGTTGACGAATCCACAGCAGATTTCAGACAGGCAAGGAACGTCATCAGGGCAAAAATAAATGAGGAAAAGATACAGAATGCTTCTGATTCCGACTCTGAAGAGGCTCCTGAGATAAAGGATGCGCTGAATATGATCCTTTCCTATGCGGAGGTAGATGCCGGAATAGCTGAAGAATTCAAAGGGCTTATAGAGCAGTTTAAAAATGCTCCCGACCGTATGGATACCTCTGATGATATGAGAAAGCTCAGACGGAATATGACCAAGCTTTATTATCAGATTTACGAGGCTGCATTCTTCAAGAGCATAGAGACCGGAAAGTATTCGCCGGTAATCAAGATGTTCTTCATGTTTGGCTTTGTCGATGAGGAGCTTGCGGGAGAAGAGAATACAAAGGCACTCTACAATATGGCGGTTAAATGGGTTCCTGACAGAAAGAAGAGAGTTGTTACCGCCTATGAGTGGCTTAGAACCATATATGAACTAAAAAATGCACCTTCGAAGAATGAATTTGATAATGACTGGCCGGCACAGCTTAAAGAAGACAGGCGCGAAGGAAACATTACGGAAGCGGAAGAACAGCAGCTTCTTGATGATCCCAAGGCAAGGGTTCACTTTGAGCTCAACAACATGATAAGCGTTGCAAACCGTATGACCTACGGAAGTGTATCTTCCTTTGCAGCGGTATTTTTCAAGGAGATGGCGGTGCGTCCGATAGAAGGATGCATGCTTAGTGCGGAGAAGATAAATGCCGCGATCGATGAAGTTACGGCAGTGGACTACGGATGTTTCTTCAGAGAGACTGTTACCTCTTATCAGGATCTGGGAATAAACCAGTTCCCCTATAATGTCGAGGTCAGACCTTATGTGATTCTTTTGCCGAACGAAGGCAGCAGGGCTTCACTATGGCAGGAGATAGAGGGAAGGAAGAGAACCACCTGTGCGAGAATGATAATTTCCGCTATTCATACAGAGGACATAGCGGACAGCGCGGTCAGAATGTGCGGTGAGTTCAGATGGGAGATGTGCAGGAGAATACAGGGTGTTCACTGGAATGATGTGACAGACCCGTCGCTTACTTCGGAGTACAGCGATTATCTTCAGTTCTACAAGAAGAACCGCGACATATCACCTGAGGTAAAGGAGAAGATAAAGCTTGCACTCCAGAAGTCGAGAGGAAACAACAGAAACGTATTCGTTTCGGACTATATTTCCTATATAAAGAATGAAGCGAAGGGACAGTCAAAGCTTAACAAGGTTGCGAGGGATATAGTATTCCGTTACTGTACCTTTGCAAAAAGCTACAGGGACGCGCTCGCTTCCAACCCTCAGTATCAGTCGCTGATAGAAAGATGGGGCATAAAGAAGGATCAGAAGCTGCACTCGATAAATCTTATCGCCCGCAAAATCCAGACAATACAGCCGGAGCTTCCGGAAGAAATCGAGAGCGAGCTTAAATTTTTGCAATTGTAATCTTAGCAGCTTATAAAAATACGTATGGAAATTTAAAAGCAAATCAAAAAAGTTTTTTTGACCGTACAATGTATAATGTGCTATACTAAAATGAATTGTGGTTGAGGATAAAGGCAAACCGTGGAAAAATTCGCGGTTTGCCTTTGAAAAAGTAAGCGAAAGGGGGATTGCTATGGAGTCAGAAAATTCTCTTGCACTGGAATTTATGAGAGAGTATGCAGATGATGTAACAGAGCTTGCAAAGTTCATACCGTATTTTATGTCAAAAAGCAGCGGAGATTATTCGAAAAATTATGACGGTAAATACGGAGAGTCCTCACTGAACTTTCCCGTCTATGACAGTACACTTCTAAGCTTTGTGAAAAAAGCTTCGCAGACAAAGCTCATGGACAGAAATTATCCTTATGTTTATACGAGATATCATATAAAGACACATGAGGACGAGAGAAATTTCATATCAAAAGCCACAATAAGGGATGTAAAAATACTAAAAGGTTTTCTGAGCAAATACGTTATCGAGGGAAACAGGATAGCAAAACGCTGGTCTGAGGGTGCAGACGAGGGGATATATCTTGGAGTACTCGAAAAATTGAAGGGTTTCATAGATTTCTATTCTTTGGGGACAAGAGCTTAAGCAGGTATAAGTAAGGAGATTCAGTAAATGGTCAGACGTATCTATGTTGAGAAAAAGGCACCGTATACTCATGCAGCCAATGAACTTGCAGAAGAGATCAGGAATTATATTGGTGTCAAGGCTGAAACTAATGTCAGGCGCTTAATTCGCTACGATGTTGAAAATATCAGTGATGATGTTTTTGAACGTGCGAAGAAGAGCGTTTTTTCGGAACCGCCTGTGGATATCCTTTATGAAGAGGATTTTGAGAGGAAGAAGGATGATATTGTTTTTGCAGTGGAGTTCCTTCCGGGACAGTTTGACCAGAGAGCTGACAGTGCAGTTCAGTGTATTAAATTTCTTCGTGAGAGCGAGGAGCCCATTATCCGCACAGCGGTAGTATATTGCATTTCAGGTAAATTAACTGACTCTGAAATAGAGTCAATCAAATCTTATGTCATAAATCCGGTAGATTCACGTCAGGCAGGTATGGATAAACCGAATACCCTCGTTACTGAATATGAGGAGCCCGAAGATATTAAAATTTTCGAAGGCTTCATTAATTTAAGGACTCCGGGACTTGAAAAGCTCTATAATTCTTTAGGTCTTGCTATGACCTTCAAAGATTTTCAGCATATACAGAATTATTTTAAGAAAGACGAAAAACGTGACCCGAGCGTAACGGAAATCAGGGTTCTTGATACCTACTGGTCCGACCACTGCCGTCATACGACCTTCCTTACGGAGCTTACGGAAGTAAAGTTTGGAAGAGGTTTTTATAAAAAGCCTATCGAAAGGGCGTGGAAGAATTACCTAAAGGAAAGAAAGAGCCTTTACGGTGAGCGTTTAAGTGAAAACGGCGGCGACAAGTTCATAAGCCTTATGGATGTTGCACTTATGGGCATGAAGGCTCTGAAAAATAAAGGAAAGCTGACAGACCTTGAAGTTTCGGATGAGATAAATGCCTGCTCGATCGTTGTGCCTATCGAGTACAGGGATGAGCTCAACAGAAAGAAGAAGGAAAACTGGCTTGTGATGTTCAAAAACGAGACTCACAATCATCCTACGGAAATAGAGCCCTTCGGAGGAGCTGCAACCTGTCTCGGTGGTGCCATAAGAGATCCCCTTTCAGGTCGTGCCTATGTTTATCAGGCAATGAGAGTTACCGGAGCGGCTGACCCTACAGTACCGGTGTCAAAGACCTTAAAGGGCAAGCTTCCTCAGAAAAAGCTTGTGAGGGAAGCTGCACATGGCTATTCCTCCTATGGAAACCAGATAGGTCTTGCAACAGGTTATGTTCATGAGATTTATCATCCGGATTATGCTGCAAAGCGCATGGAAATAGGTGCGGTAATGGCAGCGGCTCCGCAGGACAATGTCATAAGGGAACATGCAGAGCCCGGTGATGTGGTAATCCTTCTCGGCGGCAGAACGGGACGTGACGGTATCGGCGGTGCTACAGGTTCATCAAAGGTACATACAACTCAGTCCATCGAAGTCTGCGGGGCTGAGGTACAGAAGGGAAATGCGCCTACAGAGAGAAAGCTTCAGAGACTTTTCAGAAGGAAGGAAGTCAGCCTTCTTATAAAGGTCTGCAATGATTTCGGAGCAGGCGGAGTTTCGGTCGCAGTAGGAGAGCTTGCGGAC
>CAJOPI010000166.1 GCA_905236275.1 uncultured Lachnospiraceae bacterium
ACAGAGCTTTGTAAAGTCAATAATACAAGAGGTAAACGACATGAAGATAAGATTTGAACAGTACGAGCAACAGACTATAAACGGAAATCCTGCTCCTATAGATGCGCTTGAAATTGCGGGAAGCGGAGAACGAGGAAGGGCTGAGAAAAATCAGTTCTTAGTTGACCTTAAAAGCAGTGATAATTCAGCTGCTTATGGCTTTAAGGGAATTAAGAAGGATTCTAAAAAATCCATTGCCGAAATGGTAGAGAATGCCGAAAATTATGATGCGGAAACTGCTTCAAGATTTATGGCAGTCATGTCGAATACCATGTCTGAGAAAGACTTCAATATAATGATGGAGGAGGGTTATGATCCCGCCTCGATGGAGATTGCTGAAGCCGTTACGAACCTTGACAGGATAAAGGTCACCCTTGCGGAATCAGGAACGGTTATCACGGGCTTTAATGATAATATTGACAGAAATACGGCAGCGGAGATAACCGGAAGCATTTCTGCCGGAAATAAGGTTGCTGACGCAGAGGTTACAGACAGTGCAGTAAATATGCTCCCGAAAATCACTGATGAGGAAATAGACCGCGAGATAGAAAATGCTCTTGAAGAGGCCGATTTACCGCTTGCAAATGAGAATATAGAATCGGTCAGGGAAGCCTTTGACAAAGCCAAGGGCATTAAAGAGCTTTCTGACAATGGCAGACTCTATATGGTAAATAACGGTCTTGAGCCCACAATAGAGAATGTTTATGAGGCTGAATACAGTTCCGGCAGCGGTCAATACAGGTCTGCAAAGGGTTATTTCAGCGTTGACGGTTCTGCCTATATGGCTTCAAAGGCTGAAAATATTGATTTTAATAGCATCGCAGGTCAGATTGATGAGGTTATCGAAGCGGCAGGCTTTCAGACAGATGAGAGTCTCAGGAATGATGCCAAATGGCTCGTTGAAAACGGCGTTGCGCTTACAAAGGAATCCTTCACATTATTCGAAGACCTGAAGCTTATGGAGATTCCGCCTGATGATAATCTGATTTTGGGCGAAATAACCGATGCACTCAGGCAGGGTAAAGACGCGACCGACGCTTATCTTATCTCGGGTTACAGGAAAATAAAAAACAGCAGGATATTAGAGGAAATCAGGCTGCAGATGACGCACAAGGCTAATGCGGCTATGGCTGAAAGTGATTTTTCCCTTGACACAGAAGAACTCAGCGATAAGGTTGATCTGCTTAAGGAAAAAGAAAATATTTATTACAGACTTGCTTTCGGAGGCAGGTCTTCCGAGTCAGGCGACGTGGAAGATGACATCGACCTTTTTAACGAGACTTTAAGGAAGGTCGGTGAAATAAAGGAGATGCCCGTTGACCTCATGGCGCGTTTTTCTTCGGCAGAGGAATTTACGCTGAATGATGTCTATGACGTTGGAAATTCCCTTAAACAGCGATATGAAAATACCATGAAGAATTATGAGGCTGTAGGAACCGAAGTAAGGACCGACTTGGGAGATAATATACAGGATGCCTTCAAAAATGTTGACGAAATCCTTAAAAGCCTCGGCTTTGAGGCGAGTTATGACAATCAGCGGGCTGTAAGAATACTCGGTTATAATAATATTGCGATAACAGCCAATAATATCGAAAATGTAAGATATGTTGACAGTCAGGTACGTTCACTCATCGACAAAATGAATCCTGCCACGACGGTAAGGCTTATTCAGATGAGAATCGACCCGATGGAAATAGACGTTGGAACGCTTTCGGATATTGTAGATACATTCTCGGAAGAAGATGATACTAATGCAAATAATTATGCTAAATTCTTATTGAATCTTGAACACAACAATGAGATAAGCGATGAGGAGGCGACCTCATATATTGGAATTTACCGCCTTTTTGACAAGATAGTTAAGTCAGATGGTGCCATCATTGGAAGTCTGATAAGTTCAGGCAAAGACCTTACCTTAAAAAATCTTCTTACGGAAAGCAGGAATCAGAAGAAGTATGGTAAGATTGATGAACTGATCGATGATGAGCATATAAAGACCGAAGCGCAGGAAAACAGCGAGAACCTGAAAATCGATACACAGATAGATACGGCTTTCAGAGACGATTACCTCAGGCATTCCACTAAGGAAATACTGCGCAGGATGACTCCTGATGCATTAAAGCACTCGGACATTAACGAGGAATCTTCATTAAACGACATACTGAAAAGCATAGAAGAGTATTCTGAGAAGAATGAAGAAGCGGCAAAGGCAGAATACGAACTGACCGCAAATGAACTGAGGGAGGCTGCCAAAGCCGACGTGGAAATCTTCAACATATTAAGGCAGCTTGACGTAAAGGTTTCCGCAGAGAATATCAATGCGGCAGCAGAAATTTTCAGGAACAGGGGCTCGATATTTTCGAAGCTTTTCGCTGAAGCAGATGATGAAGAAAAGGAAGATATCGAAGAGAACGCCGAAGATCTGGCAGAATCTTTTGATGATGAAGAAAGTGCAAAAAAAGCCTATGCAGACTTTATGAAAAAGTCAGCGGATATTCTTCGTGAGAAGGAAATGCAAAAGGATAAAAGTATTGACCTTAAGGCATTGCAGCTTGTAGGAAAAGAGCTTTCCGTAGCAAAATCCTTATCAGATCACGAGGATTATGAGATGCCCGTATTTATCGACGGAAAGCTTACCTCCGTAAACTTAAGGATAGTTCATGGTGACGGGGAAGGCAGGGTTGATGTGAGGATTGAAACCGAAAGCCTCGGAAATGTTTCGGCATCTTTTACAGTCAGGGATAGAAATGTTGACGGAACAATCATTTCGGATAAAATGGCTGCCTCTCTTAAATGGAGAAACGGAACTGAGGAGTTTGGCGAATCGTTGAAAAACAACGGACTAAGCTTAAAGAATCTGAATATTGTTACCGAGATGAATGTCAGGAACACGAGGATTCTTAAAGAAAACGGTCCGGCTGCAGGCAGGGAGCTTCAAAAGACGGACAGTGCAGCATTATACAAAACGGC
>CAJOPI010000167.1 GCA_905236275.1 uncultured Lachnospiraceae bacterium
TAATGCCTGCAGTAATTAAATTAAACCTTTTATTAAACATTAGCTTATACTCCAATAAATAGTTCTTGGTTTTTAGATATCAGTTTGTGGTGACTCCCTGTAAGTTTCCTCTTGACAGGAGGTCATTACACATCTGTTTGTAGTTACAATATTGCCGTAGACGGCTAATATGTATAAATTATAGCAGGTATAGCAATCATATTCAAGCCTACCACATTGATAAAATTTATTTGTCAAACGAATAATTTATCTTTGGCTTAAAGAGGATTTGAGTATGATTTCATATAAACCATTTTGGAAATATCTTAAGGAAAGAAATATCAGCACTTATATGTTGATTTATACCTATGGCATCAACAGTTATACCATTGACCGATTAAGACATGATAAACCGCTCAAAACTTCGACGATTGATAATATATGTAACAGGTTACATTGCGATATTCCGGACGTAATGATGCATGAAGAAGACCTATATGATGAATATACTCCTTAACATTCACCTCACATCTATGAAAATGTTTTAATCTTTCGTGATTTTTTTGGTAGTATTTAGTTGATAGTTATTAGTTAAGAGCTCTCATTGGATAATAAGTTTGCAATCGTTAGCTGTTTCACATCTTTGAATCATTTCTATAATTGCACCTCGAAACCGTTTTTTTTTTTACACATTTTATTTCCCTGTTTTCTATCTGTAATAACGATACATCCTGACAGAAAATATTTATAGGTGTTATACCATAAAAGAAATTCATTGTTCTTAAAATAATAAATTTTCGTAAAAATTTTTTGAATAATCACATCAATAGACATTTTTCAAAATATTCAGGACATATATATGTGAATAGTTATTGGTTTACAGTTTATAGTTTGAAGCTAAAAACTAAAAGCTAATAACTAAAAACTAATAGCTAATAGCTATCAACTACCAACTATACGAAAGGGTGATGCTCATGTGAAAACCACATTAAAATTAATCTTATCCGCTTTCTTGATCTACCTGATAAGCCTGATAGTGTTTATCTGCCTGATATGCTATTTCTTTCCGGACTATCTGATTGATACTGACAACTATCCGGATATCCTGCTACTATCCCTTCTTCCTCCGCTTATAAGCTGGGCAGGAAACATAGGAAAGCCAAGAAAAGAGTTAGCGGTTACAGGGCGTGAGCAGGTCAAATACCCACCGGTTCATAAGGAAATGCTGTTCAGGCTACCTGAAGGATTTGTATTCGGAAAGGACAGACACACGGGAAAATATATCTGTAAGCCTTTGTCAGAGGATGGCCATATTTTTGTCATAGGAGGAAGTGGTAGTGGAAAGTCGAGTTGTTTTGTGATTCCGACACTTTTGATGAATGACCGTTTCTTCGCAATAGATATCAAGGGAGAACTTTCATACAAAACACAAAAACTATGGCATGAAACTAATAACTATAAAACCGATAACTCCGAAAATTACAACTCTGAACTACAAACTATCATCTGCAACCCCGATGACAGGAACAGTTTCGGTTATAATCCTTTTTATGCGTTGACGGAAGAAAGCAGTTCTCAGGATATACTTGAAGCCATGCAGACAATAGCTTTTGCACTTGTTTCACTTCCGGCGGAACTAAAGGACCCATTCTGGAAGAATGGTGCCAGAAATCTGCTTACCGGATTATCAATTTATTATTATAAAAGAGGAAATCATGACTTTATAAGCATAATTGACAGGATATTGGGAAAGCCTATAAAGGAGCAGATTGACGAGGTTATGGAAAATGCCTGTCCCGGTACTAACGAATATTTCTTCCTTGTAGCTTTTAAGGACATGGCGGAGGAAACAATAGGAGGAATTTTCAGCGAAGTAACCAATAATATTTCCATTTTTTCTACAAATCAGAATGTCCGCTACTTCCTGAAAGATAATCCGCATAAGGCAAATCCTGTGATGCTGGAAGCAAAAAATGGAATGAAATTCTTTCTGACATTAAAAGAGGAGCATCTTGAACAATATGCTAATCTCCTGAAACTGATAATCAGTCAGGTTCTTATGCAGCTTACAAAAAGAAAAGAGGGTTCGCCACCGGTGATAGTGATGCTTGACGAACTCCCAAGAATCCTGTCATCAGGAGCAGGAGCCGGAAAACTGTCTATCCTTTTGGAAGCCAGTCGTACTCTCCGAAGCCGGGGCTGCCATATCTGTGCCGTATCCCAGTCACAGGAAGCATTAATGACAGTATACTCGGAAAATGAGGTAACCGACTTTGTTTCAAACTGTGCATATATCCTCTGTCTTGGTGCTAACTCCCCAAAAACAATCAAGGCACTTGCTGAATGGGGTGGAAAGGCACTTATAAAAAAAACAAGCTGGACCGGTAGCGGTAAAGAGCAAAAAGCAAATACGAGTTTTGATGAGCAGGAAATAGTCAGGGCAACAGATTTGATGACGCTTAAACAGACAGGGGATGCGATAATTATATCCCCATATGGTTACAACAGAATACGAAAGACTCCGTATTACAAGGATAGGTATTTTAAGAATACGACAGAAGAAATAAGAAAATTCAATGATGCAATTATGGACCTATAGATAGAGGGGGTGATTATTGGGATGCTGGCAGTGATACCGGTTTTGCGGACTCCAACCCTGTCTTTCATAGCAATACGCAAAGGAACGGCAGTGGTACGGAAGGACATTCAGGTTTTGGAAGAGACTTTAACTGACTATGTATATTTCGCAGGTCTCATTTTTTATGATGGTTCGACAAAATATATATTTTTTTCCGAAAAACCGGTTTCAGATATGAGTAGAGAAGACATAGATAAGATACTGGAGCTTTGTCCTCAATTTGAAGGGATAAAGACAAAGGAAGAGTTTTGGATTGAAGAGGTTAGGGATGTACCGGATATCTATCATCTTATAGACGGTGCAGGAATTACACGATAGGAGGAATGTTATATGATGTACGAAGATTTTGCAAATGCTTTCATGGATGAGCTGCAGTCAAAAATTGGTGATGATGCTGAACTGAAGAGGACAGAATTTACTAAGGTTAACAATGTCTGTCTTGATGGAATTTCTATCAGGCTACTGGATAGTAATGTGGCGCCAACAATATATCTCAACGATTTTTATCCTTTGTATAAAAGCGGTTCTACCGTATCTGAACTTGTTGAACAGGCTAAGAAACTTGTAGATAAGGCCTTGATAATGAAGCCGGCAATTCCTGAGTTCAATTTAGAATCTGCGAAGGAGAATCTGTATGGTGTACTGATAAACCGTGAAAGCAATGCAGGTTTTCTCAAAAATGCCATATACGAGCCTCTGGAAGACCTGGCTTTTGTCGTGAGATTCAAGGTCGGGAATGAAGGCTCCGTACTGGTGACAGATGAACTTCTTACACGATTTAAACTCACGTCATCAGAAGCACTTGAAATTGCTCACAAGAACACTGATAAAGAAAGATTTACCTGTAAATCCATGGGTGAAACAGTCATGGAACTTCTTGGAGAACGGGATATCTCTGAGGATTATATGGAAGGTGCCTATGCGGAACAGGAAAACTGCCCGATGTATGTCATAACAAATGAGCGCAAAATTGATGGAGCTGTTGCAATTTCTTCGGACAGGGTTCTGAAGGAGGCATGGGAGAAAATCGGAGGTGATTATTATATCCTTCCTTCTTCGAGACACGAGGTTATAGCAGTACCCAAAACAGTCACTTCTGATGTCAATTTACTGAAAAGCATGGTATCGGAAGTGAATGCTACAACTGTAGAGAAAATTGACCTGCTGGGTAATTCCATTTACCTTTACAATGGCAGAAGTCTTTCAAGGGCTGATTCACAGAAGGAAATAATAACGGATATTATAACTGCAGCAAAAAACAGGCCACACGTTATGGCGCACTAAGGCGGTGATTGGCATGACAAGTCAGCAAATTACATCGGAGGTTATTATGAACGAAGGAAAAGGAAAGGTAAATCGAACGCGACCGCATCAGGTAATTGTTCGCATGAACGATTCGGAATTTGAAGATTTTAAAGAAAAAATCAAGACATCCGGTATCTCCCAGCAGTCTTATCTGCTGAAATCCATCAAAAGTGGAAAAATCTCATCTTCGGAAGAAATATCGGAGTTAAAAGGTATCAGCGGAGACTTTGACATTTTTATAAGGCAGGTCAGGGGACTCGCCTCAAATGTTAATCAGATGACAAGATTAGCCCATGTAAACAGGGATATACCGGAGGAAGCGGAACTTAAGCGCATTTCTGCCATACTTATGAGATACTGGCAGGAAGGAGAACGGATATGGCAATCAATAAGGTCGTCAATAGGTCAGTAAAGAGTCATGGAGCAATGAGGAATGTGATTGAGTATGTCCTGAGAGATGAAAAGGTAAGGGGAGGTTATGTTGATATCACCGGACCTTTCGACTCTGATACTATAAATTTTGATTTGGTTTACAACTGCTGGTTAAGGGAAAAGAGAATCTGGGGTAAGGACTCGGGCAGGATGTACGCACATAATGTAATCAGTTTTCATAAGGATGAACAGGTAACACCGGTGCAGGTTCTTGATATTGGACGCAAATTTGCAGAAGAATTTTTTCAAGATTATCAGAACCTTATCGCAGTACATCAGGATAAGGAGCACCTTCACTGTCATATCGTTACCAACAGTGTTTCTTATATGGATGGTCATAAGCTGCATCAGACGAAGAAAGAGCTTCAAACTCAAAAACTATTCACTAATAAATTGTGTGCTGTCTTAGGATTGACTGTTGCAAGAAAGGGGCATCATTTTGACGGGACACCAATCGAAGAAGGACAGATACTTTCGTGGAATAAAAATAAGTTTAAGTTATTAGCCGATAGTGAAAAGAAGAGTTATATAGTCGACTGTGCTGTTGCAGCAATGGAGTCGGCGGAAAACAGTTTAAGCAGGGAAGAGTTTATAGAAAATATGATGCAAAAGGGCTGGAATGTCAGTTGGAAAGACGGTCGGAAGCACATAGTTTTCAGCAATCGTGAGGGTAAAAAAGTCAGGGACAGTAATCTTTCAAAAACCTTCAACCTTGACATAAGTAAGGAGGCACTCACCCTTGAATTTGAAAGACAGAGAAAACTTAACCGATATTCCACAGAAATCAGTTCGATTAACTTCAGATCTAATTCTCAAACAACAGTCGGATTTGATTCAGGAATTGCAGGAAAATCTGAGCAGGGCAGTTGCAGAATTGGAAGAGATAAGGAAGACAGGGAGACCCGAAGATGCAGAAAGGATAAAAAGGCTCATGTCAGAAAATGACACGCTTAAAGAAGAGAATACTTTATTCAGGTCTCAAGTTAAACATCTTGATACGGTCAACAGAAGTTTGAAAAGAAAGATTGTAAATGTTATAGAAAACAGTTATGAGTCTGAAGTTGGCAGATGTAGAGCTGAAAAGAGACTTGGGTTGGTAGTTGTTAGTGTGGTAGTCATTAGTATAATGGTTATCAGTTTATAGCCGTTAGTTATTATCTTATAGCTAACAGCTACTGACTGACATCCACCATCATTTTACAAGAGACCGCAATAAGTGTATGATTATCATACAAAGAAGCGTTACCGCAAAAGAGGTTCGCCTTAGTTAATGGTTAAAAATCAAAAGAGCAACCACATTCCTCGGCAGGATGCAAGGGGGTTCCGAGGGGGCAAAGCCCACCGGCAAGTTTAGGAGACCGCGGAGCAGGTTCCGGCGCAAGATGGCTCGCCAGATTGCGAAACTTGCCATAGCTCTCATGCCTCGTACATAGAAAAGTGCGTTTTCCAAGGAGAGCTATGTGGTCCGATGACTACTGGGGATAGTAAAATAAAACTTAGCAATTATCTATCAGCTACCAGTTAACTACCACTGGCTAAAAACTACCGGCTGACAACTATTTTTTATCTACCGTATATAAAAAATCCTGTGGAAATTTTGTATGAAATGGATAAAAATCTTCAGAATTGTAAGCAAAATAAAAGCCGGAAGCTATGAACACCACTGACTTTTATTATCTAATACATTTTTTGGTTCGACATTATTTACAGTTCTCCAAAACGCATCCTTCTCTCGATGAGCGCAGACTTTGTTTCATCAGGCATTTTTTCAACTATCACCTGGATGTAACTGTTTCTGCAATAGTGGCGATAAACTGATGTTAGTTTCCACGCTGTACCGGTATGCACAGCGTTAAACCATGTTGATTCAGCGGGATATTTGTACGCCTTATATTATGCAGCCATTCCATACTGGAAAGCTAAAGCTTCCTTATCCACAATTACGTCAGATAACCGGAGTTTACCAATAAGATGTACTCCGTTACGGTCATGAACCCTTGAAAGAACAGTATATAGCTGCCCCGGAGCAAAAAACTCCGAACCGTTTCCATAATCAGCAACAAGATTTATACTTTCAAATGTCTGTCCCTGGGCCTTATGGGCTGTCATTGCGTAACAGGGAGTCAGAGGAAGCCATCCTCCTGATATCTCCACCCTTGTTTCCTTACCGTTTCCATCCAGTTTTACAGTCACACTTTTTCTGTTCATCCGTATTATGATTCCCCTGCTTCCGTTCTGATAACTTTTTCCATGATTTTTTGTTATCATGACTTTCATACCAACTGCAAATTTACATCTTTCCTTTTTGTCTGCTGAAGTTACATACTCTTTCAATTCTCCTTCGTTAAAAAGACGCGAAATCTGTTCCTGATTGATTTTCTGTACAGTTTTACGTCTTCCTGCAATAAACACAGCCTCATGGTCTTCGTTTCCGTCAAGGGTGTTATTAAACCATTTAATATCGGATATATCGCACTTTCCTGTTCTGATTTTTTCAAGATGAGCGAGATATTCCTCATCAGTTGTTCGGTGGTTTTTCTTCAGGTTTATAATGTTTCCGGAAACTGCTCTCCATTCAGGAAGGGAAAACAGGAAAGTAGATAAAAAACCGTCTTCAGTCAAAACTACATTCTCATCATTTTTACATACAGGAGGTATCTGTAAAAAATCACCTGTCCATACAAGCTGAATTGTATGCCCTGTAGTTTCTTCTGCCATCTGAATGCTTTTAATCAGGAATAATCCTAAGTCTGAACGGATAAAGCCTATCTCATCTACGAAAATCACATCAGTATCGAAAAAGAAAGAGGCATTGATTAAGGAAGGATTATCCTTATGTCTTAATATTTTTCCTACCCTATCTGATTGAAGGTTTAGTGCTTTGTGTATGGTGATGCCATATATATTTTGTGAAGCAATCCCGGTAAAGGAAATGGTCTTGTAACTCTTTCCTGATTCTTTGCAGTACTGCTTTGCTTTACTGATGAAATAGGATTTTCCTGTACCTCCTGCTCCTAAAATTGTAAGATTGTTCCCTTTGCTGAAGTCTTCAAGTAGTTTTTCAATGCTGTCGTTTTCGGTAGATAGGATTTTCTGTTCAGGAGAATCATTTTTTTCTTTAAAACCCCCCACATCATCTCTCTCACCCAATGAAATTGTTGAAATCTTGCGCAGTTTGTGTTCTTTGGCAGGTACAATCTTTCTGGTATAGGCGGTATTCTCTTCAAGGTTGATTTCATCAGCGTTGCTCTTACGATTTATCCCTGCAGCATATCTTCTGACATAGTCTACATTACAGGCTCCTTTTTCTCCAGACTTAAATCCCATGTCTCGATTTACAAGGTCAGCAACTTCCTTCTGCGTGAATCCCTTAAGGCGATAGTATTTGCAAAGATTTCGCATCTTGTCCCTTATGATATTGTTCGCTCTGGCTTCGCTTTTCCTATGTCTTCTCTCAAAATAACCGGTCTTACCAATTTCAACTATTTCCTCGTCCGAAATATCAAGTTTATCTGCAATCGTTTCAAATTTGAGATAGTTATATATTGTAATTCCTCCTAAGCCATCGTAAAAAGTGGAACGAATATGCTCCAGCTCATCAATAGAAAATGTTTCTATGTCGCTGGATTTTTCACATAACTTTTCATATACTGACCTGATTATTACATCTGCTTCAGCCTTACCACGCAGCGGAAGAAGGAGATTGTAGTAAATATGAGCAAAGATGTCTCTCTTATGCGTCCAGTCAGGTCTCAGCTCAAAAAGCCTGTCAAGAGTTTGAAGATAATTGATTTTTGTAAAACGTTCCTTTCCAAAACACCTTATATCAACAGCCCCTGATTCATATGCTTCTATTGGAGTTCTGTCAAGCGTTAAACGTGGAATGCGTTTTGATTTTTTCAGGTCACTTTTCTTTTTGACAGGCTTTTTGGGTTTATCCTTACTTTCAGCAACTATTACCTTGATTTTTTCAATGTCTATATCAAACGAATCGCAGATTTCCTTGAGTGTATAGAGAATCCCGGAACTGCTTATGAGGTAAGTATAGGCATCGCCATTCACATTGTAGGTTCCTGCTATCCTGCAGATTCTTGAAGCATCACCAACGGAACCATCCATATCAACAATATCCGCTCCAATATATTCAATCCATTTGTCCTTAATAATCTCCCAGACTCTTTTTACACAGTCTTTTTCTTCAATAAGGGGAAAATCTGAAAAACGATAGGAAAACTGTATTCCCCTTCCGGTATGCTCGATGTAGGTAGGCATTGGAAAAAAGCCTCCACTGACTCCCTCCAGCACCTTTTCAGCAGTAAATGATACAAATTTCTCGACATTGATATCTTTGTCATGCTTGTCAAGGTCTATCAAAATTCCCCCAAGCCATCCCATGTCTTCTTTCCTTCTCCTGCGAGTGTCATCAGTCTTATAGTTGACGGTTATGTATTGATTTTTTACAGAGTTGGCAAGGATTGACGGCAGATAACCTGCTTCAAATGTTTCAGCACACCAGTTTAAGGGAGCATTTCTCTTATACCTAAATGAAGCCGATCCATGTATCTGCCATGATGAAAAGTTATTTGTTACAAAACCTTTTTTTTCGCCCATTTCACCTGTTCTTTCATATTGGTAATCCAACTGAACGAAGCCCGGGAAGTTTTTTGGACAGTAAACACTAAAGAACTTGCTAAGATTTTCTATGCGTCTGTCATGTGTCATACTTCTGCGAATTGGGTACTTAATCTCATACGAATCAAAATCAACCATAGCTTCCACCTCTTTTCTAAAACAAATATCTGACAAGAATATATGTTTTGAATAAGCTCCAACCCTCCCTCTTTTTTCTGACTTTTTTTCTGGTGTATATCCACTCTTATATATGTCTTTAAAAAAACAGAAACCCTTGGTTTTGAATGTTTTTGTCCTATTTTTTTCTGAAGACCTATTTTTTAAAAATTTTCGGACATATAGGGATGTAAAAAGTAAATTTATTCAGCATATAGTTCAACAGGTCAGGAGGATTAATTTATGAATGAAGATATTAAGGGAAAAGTGAGTATGAACAGTAAAGACTTAATGAATTTGAATGATGCAAGAGAGAAAGCCATTGAAAGGGAGTTGCTAAAGGTACGTAGGATAACCGAGCTTATTGATGAGCTTGACATGGATAAGGTAGATGAAATCATCGGCTTTAGGGATAAGTATATCAACGGAAGTGACAGGGGTGCGATGTATGATGAGTGGTGTAGGATTTTTGATGACTTGCTTTCGATTGCTACCTGTATCCATCACAAAGAGACTATAGACCCTGAGATTGCAGACAGATATGATTTCAGGCAGTATGGCTATCTCGTTTTCAATGACCGGATTAAGTACTTCGACCCCGGCTTCATGATAGGCGCAGGTCTGCTTTTTGCGTTGTTGCTTGAAAGATATGGATTTTTTAGTGATTGATTGGTAGTTGATACTCGTTAGCTTTTGGCAGATGGCTGTTTTGTCGACTAACGGCTATCGTTCGGAGGAGGATTTTTATGAGTAATTACAGGAAATTAGTGGTATGGCATAAGGGCATGGAGCTTGTTAAGAAGATTTATGACCTTACAAAGCTTCTCCCTGCTGAAGAGAAATATGCGCTGTCTGACCAGCTTCGCAGAGCGGCGGTCTCAATACCGTCCAATATTGCCGAAGGAGAGGGAAGAGGTTCGACAAAGGAGTTCAGCCGTTTTCTTTTCATTGCCAAAGGTTCAACAAACGAGGTGGTGACACAGCTTTTGATATGCTCGAAAATAGGATATATAGAGGAAAGCAAAATGGAAGAAGCCTTGGCACTTTGTGAAGAAGTTGGGAAGATGCTGGCAGCTCTGATAAAGAAGGTGTCTGGATGATTTTATTGAGTATTCAATCCTTGCAAATCAGGGTCTGATAGAAAAACTGTTTTCTTGCCTTTCAGCAAAAAAATTGATATAGTGCTAACAGGACAAAGGATTATAATTCATAAAACCTGAAGAATAGCGAAAAACGGATGTGAGTTACAAAGTAGTTACAAGTGCGAAAGACCCCTGTAAGCCCCCTTTCTTACTGGATTTTGGAACAGGACACGCTTTCAAATCCCGCGTGTCTCAGTTAGAAAGGCTTGATTTATCCGTTACCGGACAAATCAAGCTTATTTTTTATTTCTAAAGAAAATTTTAATGAAATAAAAA
>CAJOPI010000168.1 GCA_905236275.1 uncultured Lachnospiraceae bacterium
ACCATAATTTTTCTTGACCTTCATTACCTTCGCCCTTATCTTATCTCCGGGCACGCAGTCTTTAACAAAAAGAGGGAATCCGTCAATTTTGCCGATTCCCTCTCCTGTATTCGTAAGGTCGATTATTTCGATTTTTATCTCATCATTTTTCTTTAATTCCATTCTCCGGCCTTTCTTAAATTGCTTGTCATAAGCTTGTTATAACCCAGCCAGCCTTCCGCATTCTCAGGCTTGGAATTTTCAAGTATCTCCGTAAAGGTCTCAAGCTTCGCATCCGTATTATCCGCAAGATTAAGTGCCATAGCCTCCATGAGAGCAGGCTTTTTCGGTGAACCGAATTCCAGCTCGCCATGATGGGCGAGTATGCAGTGCGTGATTTCCCTCAGAAGCTTGTCGGGAAAGCCCTCGATTTCCCGGGCCTTGTCATGTACTATCTGCGATCCTATAACTATGTGGCCTACAAGCTGACCGTCGTCCGTATAATCATTCTGCGGAAAATCCGAAAGCTCCGCAGTCTTTCCTATGTCATGCAAAAGTGCCGAGCTTATAAGGAGATCATGATTGAGAACAGGATACGCCTTCGTGTAAAACTTGCACAACCTCGCAACTGCGAGAGTATGCTGCATCAGACCACCCACAAAACCATGGTGTATGCTCTTGGCCGCCGAGCATCTCCTGAAAAGCTTTGAAAGAGACTCATCCTCGATAAATACTTTTTTAAGAAGCTTATTTAGATATTCATTCTTAACCGTATCAATAACATCAAGAACTGTCTTGTACATTGCATCATTGTCGAAGCGGCTCACCGGAAGGTAATCAGAGGTCACGTATTCATTCTCGGCAGCCTTTCTCACGCGCTTAAGTGATGCCTGCAGCGCCCCCTGGTATCTCGAAACCTCTCCCACAACCTCTATATAGTCCATCGCATCAAAATCCGCAATTCCCTGTGAGTTCGGCTCCCATATCTTTGCATCGAGCGTTCCCGTTTTGTCCTGCAGTATCAGGTTAATATAAGGCTTTCCGTTCCTTGTAACCGCCTGCTGGCAGAATTTGCAAAGATAAATATCTGAAAGGTTTTCGCCTTCTTTTAAGTCATTAATATATTTCATTATCAAATCTCCTGTTTCTATTCCGCAAGTGAGTCATCAAGTTTAACATAAGTGACATCAAAGGTCATCTCTGTGTAATTCCCCTTTGCGAACCTTTCGGCGGTCACAACCGCGTCATCTCCCGGCTGGGCCTCAATTATAGCTTTTTCAAAATCCGAATAATTCGAAATCTCTCTCGTTCCGATCTTCGTTATTACATCACCGCTCTGTATCCCCGCAGCCATTGCAGGCGAATCAATGACAACACTCGTAACGTAGGCTCCAAAGGGCAGCCCAAGTTCATCATGTGCAGCCTGAGTCACGTCATTGCCCTTTATTCCGAGGCAGGCAGTGCTCTTATCATTCGAAAGACCTTCTATAATTTCCTTAAAATCAGAAATTGCATAGCCCGAAATCAGATTGTCAATATCCTTGGCGCCGGTGTCGGGTGAAATTATACCAAGAACATCTCCCTCATAATTAAATATCACTCCGCTCGCATCAGAACTTCCGTAAATATCGGTAGAAATGATGGTCATGTTCCGGTCAGTCATGCTTACCCTTCTGCTGTTGTCGGTTATTAATCCGAAGGCCACAGAACCGCTTGCTCCATAAGGACGTCCAACCGCCATTACCGGAGTTTCCGGAAGACTGCTTCGTTTCGAGCTTCCGAAGGTTGCCTCTTTTATCAGATCGAGGGTTTCAGTCGTCAGATCCGCCATTTTGCAGGCTATTATTTCAAAATCGGTATTTTCATCTACCTTTTTCACCTCAGCCTCTGCCGTTGCCCCGTCTGCAAAATTAACCGTTATCCTGTCTGCCCCCCTGGTTGTTTTGGAATTTACCAGTATGAGCAGTTCCCTTCCGTTATTGGCAACTATCACTCCCGCACCGGAGCTTTTATCTTCATAGGTATTCTCAAACCAGTCCGTATCGGAGGCCACCCCCGTCACAGTCACTATGGATTTTCCAACCTCTCCGGCAGCCTCCGAAAGCGTGGAATAAAGCTGTTTGTAATCCTCTGTCGTTAGCGATACCTTTTCCGTAATGTTATTTATGATCGTCGGTTCCGCCTCAGAGGAACTCACACTCTCACCGTCAGTTTCTTCAGTGGCTGTGTTTGCCGAAACCGTTCCGTTCTGTTCGTTATTTTCATCCTTTGAGCTTATATTTACCGGAACCGTTGGTTCCAGCGGAGCAGTCTTTTTAATATAGGCATTAAAAACAACTGCTGCTATCAGACCAAAAATGACCGCTGAAGCAACAAGACGGAACATATATATCAGAAAACTTTTCCGGTCAAAGGGTTTGTCCTTAATTTTTTCGGTTATAAACTGAAATCCCGAATCCTTATCGTCCATCAGTGCCTCCTAATTTTACAGCGTCTCGAATTTATATCCGATACCCCAGACAGTTGAAATCTTCCAAGATTCGTGATCCTTTATTTTTTCCCTCAGTCTTTTGATATGTACATCCACAGTCCTCGTGTCTCCGATATACTCATATCCCCAGATATGATCCAGGAGCTGTTCCCTCGTGAATACCTGATTGGGTGAGGACGCAAGAAAATAAAGCAGTTCAAGCTCCTTAGGAGGCATATCTATGCTTTTTCCAAAATAGAGCACCGAATAATTAGTCTGGTTAATGACAAGATCGGGATATTCAACCTTTTTAACCGTACTCTTCGGTTCCTCTGCCTTTTGGGGCGCCGAACGTCTCAAAACAGCCTTTGCCCTCGCAACAAGCTCCTTCGAGTCAAAGGGCTTTTCCATATAGTCATCGGCTCCGAGCTCAAGCCCCAGAACCTTGTCAAAAACTTCTCCCTTTGCGGAAAGCATGATTATCGGAACCTGCGATTTCTGCCTGATCTCGCGGCAGACCTGATATCCGTCCATTCCCGGAAGCATCAGGTCCAGAAGTATGAGATTCGGTCTGAAAGACTCATTCTCCTTTATCGCGCTTTCCCCGTCGTTCACAATCTTCGTGTCGAAGCATTCCTTCGTAAAATAAAGTGCTATAAGCTCCGCGATATTATTATCATCATCAACTATAAGAACCTTCTGTTTTTCAACCATTTCCCTCACCTTTTATTCTGCTTGAATTTTGCAATAGTCACACCGGCATCACCCTCTCCAAATTCACCGGCTCTGTAGCTCTCTATATATTTACACCTTTTCAGGTATTCCCTTACCACGTCACGCAGCACGCCGGAACCCTTTCCATGAACGATCCTGACCTGTTCGAGATGTGAAAGATATGCCTCATCTATATATTGCGCAAGTGTCTGCTCCGCATCATAAGCCGTCATCCCGAGAAGCATACATTCGGTACTTATGGTCTGTGCATGGGAAAGTGATTTCTGTCCGTTCTTAGGCTTTTTCTTTTCTTCCTTTTTCGTCGAGGAAGGTTTATCATAAGTCAGATCGGACGCGTTCGCCTTGTATTTTATAATACCGCACTGAACAAAAAGATTGCCCCTTGCGTCAGGAAGTGAGCTTACGGTTCCGTTCAGTCCCAGAGACACGATCATCACTTCATCACCCATCATGATCTTTTTAGGATCTATTCCGGCATTTTCGCTTCTCTGTCCTATATTTCCGGACTTTGAAGAAGTTTTCGATAAAGCATTTCTTACGCGCTCCCTGTCCTTCTCCGCAGCCTTCACTGCATCACTTGAAGCGTACTTCTGCATGTTCTTTATCGTGGAGTCCGCAGTTGCCTTTGCCTCTGCCAGAATTTCCCTTGCCTCTTCCTTTGCCTTTGCGAGAATCTTCTCCTTCGAGACTTCTAGCTTCTGCTTTCCGCTGTCAACCTCCTCCTGGAGCCTCCTTATCTCGTTTTCCGTATCTGCTATCTCTCTCTTTTTCTTTTCAAGCTCAACCCTGTTCTTTTCAAGGCTTGCAAGAAGCTTCTCGAATTTCTTATCCTCTTCATTTATCCGTTCTTTAGCATCATTTATGATATTCTCGGACAAGCCGAGCTTCTTGGATATTGCAAAAGCATTGCTCTTTCCGGGAACCCCCACAAGTATCCTGTAGGTAGGACTCAAAGTCGCCACATCGAACTCGCAGCAGGCATTTTCTACCCACGAGGTTGTGAGCGCATATTCCTTAAGCTCGCTGTAATGTGTGGTTGCCATCGTCCTTATGCTCTTTGAATGAAGCCCCGAAAGAATTGCCGTAGCCAGCGCAGCCCCCTCCGTCGGGTCCGTTCCCGCACAAAGCTCATCAAAAAGGCAAAGGCTTGTAATATTCGCATTTTTCAAAATTTCAACAATATTTGTCATGTGTGATGAGAAAGTCGAAAGGCTCTGTTCTATCGACTGCTCATCCCCTATATCCGCGTAGATTTCCCTGAAAAATGAAAGCTCAGAGCGGTCTCCTGCCGGAATATGCAGCCCCGACATTCCCATAAGTTCAAGAAGGCCGACAGTCTTCAGTGAAACTGTCTTTCCACCGGTATTCGGTCCCGTTACCACAAGCAGGTCAAACTCATCCCCCAGATGAATATCTATCGGAACTACCTTCTTTTTATCAATAAGGGGATGCCTTGCGCTTCTAAGTTTGATTATCTCATTCGAATTAAATACAGGTCTGACCGCCTCCATATCAAGGGCGAGATTCGCACGCGCAAAGATAAAGTCAAGCTCTGTCAGGATATTGTCATCTGCCCTTATGAATTCGGCATTTGCACCGCATTCAAAAGAAAGACCTTTAAGTATCTCCTGTATCTCTGACTTTTCCTGAAGTTCGAGCTCGCGAATATCATTATTGAGCTTGACTACAGCCTGCGGTTCGATAAAAAGTGTCGAACCCGTAGACGACTGGTCATGCACCATTCCCGGCACCTGCGACTTATATTCAGCCCTGACCGGCACACAGTAACGGTTTGCCCTCATGGTAATTATATTTTCCATAAGATAATTTTTAAGCGAACCGCTTATCATTCCCTGCAGGGTTGCATGAACCTTATCCGACGCTATTATTTTTTTCCGCCTGATGGATTTAAGCTCCGAACTTGCATCATCTGCAATTGTATCTTCATCGAGTATGCATCGTCTGATCTCAGTCGAAAGATGTGTTACAGGCTGCAGACAGCTGAACATATCATCAAGGCTATCGTATATCCTCTCCTCCGTCTTATCTGACAGTCCGTACTTCCTTACATTATCGCAGGTTTCAAGGAGTGATGCTATATCCATAAGCTCCCTGCTGCTTAATGTTCCCTCTGCCTCTGCAGTATGAAGCGAACCTCTGACATCCCTTATCCCGAAGAAGGATACCGATCCTTTAGCAAATATTCTTTTCAGTGCATCTTCTGTTTCTGTCTGGCTTCTCGCTATATCAGCCATATTGTCATAAGGGACAAGTGCTTTTGCCATTGCCTTGCCTCTTATGGTTGAAGCCTTATTTACGAGTCTTTCTATTACCTTATCAAATTCGAGTACGTGTAAAACTTTTTCATTCATTTTGTATTACAATTCCTATTTTCCGCTTTCCATAGCCCTTTACATTATAGTACAAAAAGACCTGCAGGGCAAACCTGCAGGTCTTTTTCTTTAGGAACTGTAGATAAATAACATGTACAATTGCGCAGGATAAACTTTCAATTGCAAGGAAGAGGAATGAAGCGTAGCGAGCTACG
>CAJOPI010000169.1 GCA_905236275.1 uncultured Lachnospiraceae bacterium
AAACAAAAGTCCCTTGCAGCGAAGATAATCCTCGAAATCCTTGTGTTCTCCGGGTCCGATATGATCAGGCTCGATATTCGTGAATACTCCATAATCAAAAATAAAGCCCTGGCTTCTGTGCATCATAAGTGCCTGGCTTGAAACCTCCATTACAACGCTGTCACAGCCCTGATCAGCCATTTTCCTGAAGGTTTCCTGCAAAATATAGGACTCAGGTGTTGTATTCTTGGCAGGGATATGTTCATCACCTATTATAGTCTCGATCGTTCCTATAAGTCCGACCTTGTGACCTGCCGCCTCCAGAATGGCCTTTGTTAGAAAAGCAGTCGTAGTCTTACCCTTTGTTCCTGTAATACCGATGATTTTCATTTCCTCTGCCGGATTTCCAAACCATGCAGCAGACGTAAAGGCAAGCGCATACCTGCTGCTTTCTACTTTTATGACCGCTGTAGAAGCGCAGCAGGCAATATCTATATCCTTCTCGACAATAACTGCCGCAGCGCCTTTTTCGAAAGCCTCTCGCGCCGCACTGTGTCCGTCAAAATTAGCACCCTCTATGCATACAAAAAGACAGTCCTTTTCGATTTTTCTCGAATCATAAGCCAGCGAGGAAATCTCCCGATTCTCTATATTTCCCGCAACTACGGTATATTCAATTTTTCCAATCAAATCCTTTAACATCAACATAAATAAAACTCCCTACTATAGCTAAAGGCTTCGCATATCTGCGAAGCCTGTTAATAGCTGATTCAATAGTGATTACTGAGCATCCTTGATGGAGAAAGAAAGTCTTCCCATTCTGTCCTTACCCATGCACTTAACCTTAACGTGATCTCCAAGTGTAAGAACATCCTCAACGTGTGCTATACGATGATCTGCAACCTTGGAAATGTGAACCATGCCCTCTTTGCCCGGAGCAAATTCCACGAAAGCGCCGAATTCCTTGATAGAAATGACATTTCCTTCGTAAATCTTACCCTCTTCGAATTCACTTACGATAGTATTGATGTAGTTAAGGGCAAGATTCATCATATTCTTGTCCTCGCCGCATACTGATACCATGCCTTCCTCATCAATATCAATCTTAACGCCGGTACGGGAAATGATCTCGTTAATGGTCTTTCCGCGCTGTCCTACAACATCACCGATCTTTTCAGGATCAATCTTTGTAAGAACGATCTTCGGAGCAAACTCACCAACAGTCGGTCTGGGCTCTGCGATTGCAGGAGTCATGACACTGCTCATGATAAACTCTCTTGCCTCGTGGCACTGTCTGATAGCCTGCTCAACTATCGGACGTGTAAGACCATGAATCTTGATATCCATCTGGATAGCTGTGATACCGTCATGTGTACCTGCTACCTTAAAGTCCATATCTCCAAAGAAGTCTTCAAGACCCTGGATATCCGTAAGCACGATGTAATCATCATCTGTATCACCGGTCACAAGTCCGCAGGAGATACCTGCAACCTGAGCCTTAAGCGGAATACCGGCTGCCATAAGTGCCATACAGGAAGCACAGATCGAAGCCTGTGAGGTAGATCCGTTTGACTCAAAGGTCTCTGAAACCGCGCGGATTGCATAGGGGAACTCTTCTTCCGAAGGAAGTACCGGAAGCATAGCCCTCTCTGCAAGTGCTCCATGTCCGATCTCACGACGTCCCGGTCCTCTTGAAACCTTAGTCTCACCAACAGAATAGGACGGGAAATTATACTGGTGAATATATCTCTTCTCCGTAATATTCTGGTCAAGTCCGTCAACCTTCTGCTTCTCTGAAAGAGGAGCCAGTGTTACAACATCACAGATCTGTGTCTGTCCGCGGGTAAACATAGCCGAGCCATGAACTCTCGGAATTATATCAACCTCAGCCGCAAGCGGACGGATTTCCTTTATATCACGTCCGTCAGGTCTCTTATGATCTTTAAGGATCATCTTGCGGACTGTCTTCTTCTGATACTGGTAAACAGCCTCGGGAACGAGCGGAGCCCACTCTTCATTATCAGCAAGAGCCTCCTGTATCTTCTCCTGTGCGGCTGCAACTGCTGCTTCCCTTGTCTGCTTGTCATCAGAGAAGGTTGCGACCTCCATTTCCTCAGGAGTGACGATTTCCTTCATTTTCTCGAACATTGCTTCAGGAATAGCACAGCTCTCGTACTCATGCTTTGGCTTTCCGACTTCAGCCTGAATCTTTTTGAAGAATTCGATGATTTCAAGGTTTACGTCGTGGCACTTATAAATAGCCTCGATCATTTTCTCATCTGAAATCTCATTTGCGCCTGCTTCGATCATGATAACCTTCTGACCTACAGACGCAACAGTAAGCTTTAAGTCACCCTCATCCCATTCCTTCTGTGAAGGGTTAACAATAAATTCACCATTCTTCATGCCCATCTGTGTCATTGCACAGGGACCGTCGAAGGGTATATCCGATATTGTTGTGGCAAGAGCACATCCGAGCATTCCAACAAGCTCAGGACGGCACTCAGGATCAACTGCCATAACCATTGCATTAAGTGTTACATCGTTTCTGTAATCCTTAGGGAAAAGAGGACGCATGGGTCTGTCTATAACCCTGCTTGTAAGGATCGCGTTCTCCGAAGCCTTACCTTCCCTTTTGTTAAATCCGCCGGGCATTCTTCCGATTGAGTAGAATTTCTCTTCGTACTCAACTGAAAGCGGGAAAAAGTCAATTCCCTCACGCGGCTGCTTTGAAGCTGTTGCAGTACAAAGCACTGTCGTATCCCCATAATGCATGAAAGCACAACCGTTTGCCTGCTTGCCAACCCTGTCTATATCTATTGAAAGGGTTTTTCCTGCAAGTTCCATTGAATAAGTTTTATATGCCATTTCTTCTCCTTCTGCCGCGGAATGCGGCTAAAACAAGTTGTCTCATATACGACTAAAAGGGCGGGAATTAATTCTCCCGCCCTTTGATAACTTAATTACTTTCTGAGGCCTAACTTTTCGATCAACTGACGATAACGGTTGATATCCTTCTTTTTAAGGTATGCAAGAAGACCACGTCTCTTACCAACCATCTTAAGAAGACCACGTCTTGAGTGGTGATCGTGCTTATTAAGCTTAAGGTGCTCAGTAAGCTCTGCAATACGCTCTGTAAGGATTGCAACCTGAACCTCTGTAGAACCTGTGTCACCAGCGCTCTTTCCGTACTTCTCAACGAGTTCTGCCTTTTTCTCTTTTGTTATCATTTCTTTTCTCCTTATAAATAATTTCAATAACCCATCTGCTAAGCCGGAGCCGGAGCAGCTATCGACCGGGCAGTGGAAATATCGCTTTAACAATACTATCACAGGCATCAATTGCCGTCA
>CAJOPI010000170.1 GCA_905236275.1 uncultured Lachnospiraceae bacterium
ACCTTCGTTCTTTCATAGGTCTCGCGATTATTATCCTTCTTAATCACCATAAGAGGTATGGTTTCAATTTTCTCATAAGTCGTAAAACGTTTGCCGCATTCATCGCAAGCTCTTCTCCGCCTTATGGAATTGTTGTCCTCAGTGGGTCTCGAATCGGTCACCCTCGTATTGTCATGTCCGCAAAATGGGCATTTCATATTCAGCTCCTCTTAAGGAAATCCGGCACCTTTATCGACTTAGGCTCTACACGTGTAGGCATCGAGCCTGCCTGATAAGGTCTGTTTCCATTCTGTATAACATTTCCGCTGTTCTTCTGAGGCTGAACTGTACCGAAATTAGGCGGATTGAAGGTTGACACTCCCGGATTAACGGGCTGCTTGGGTGCAGGGCTGGTAAATGCAGGCTGTGAAAATTTCGCCTGTTCAACTGCTGCAGCATCATCAAGACCTGTAGCAATAACTGTGATCTTAACGAAATCAGATTCCGAATCATCCTCTTTTGCGCCAAAGATAATATTTGTATCCTCTCCCGTAAGAGTCTGCACGTAATCAGCTGCATCATTTGCATCAAAGAGCGTTATGTCTCCAGAAATATTAACGATAACATTGGATGCACCGCGAATGGTTGTTTCAAGCAGAGGGCTTTCCACAGCGAGTTTAACCGCCTCGCTTGCCTTGTCCTCTCCCTTTGCCATTCCGATTCCTATATGGGCAATGCCCTTATCCTTCATAACCGTTCTTATATCAGCAAAGTCAAGGTTAATAAGTGCAGGAACATTGATAAGATCCGTAATGCCCTGAACTGCCTGCTGTAATACCTCATCAGCCTTCTTAAGCGCATCTGCAAATGAGGTCTTTCTGTCTACTATTTCAAGAAGCTTATCATTCGGTATAACAATAAGCGTATCCACAGAATTCTTAAGCTTTTCGATACCGCCCTTCGCATTGGACATTCTTGTCTTTGCTTCGAATTTGAAAGGCTTTGTGACAACACCAACGGTAAGTATTCCCTGTTCCTTTGCAATACGTGCTATAACAGGAGCAGCACCCGTTCCGGTTCCGCCGCCCATTCCGCAGGTTACGAAAACCATATCATAATTCTTTACCGCATTTGAGATTTCTTCCTGGCTTTCCTCAGCTGCCTTTTCTCCCATCTCAGGCTGTGCACCTGCACCAAGTCCTCTTGTAAGCTTTTCTCCAATCTGTAAAAGTCTCGGAGCCTTACAATGCTGCAATGCCTGTTTATCAGTATTAACGCCCAGCAAATCGACGCCTTCGATATCCTCATCAATCATGCGGTTGACTGCATTATTTCCGGCTCCGCCTACGCCAACTACCAATATCCTGCATGAAGAACCGACTTCTTCTTCCTTTATCTGTATATTAAGCTCCGTCACAGATATTTCCTCCTCTTTATAACACCAATTATTTTTTTACTAATTGTTGTCGGATATCCATTTTTTATGGATTCCTTACATCTCCCCTGTTATATTTAAACAGTCTGTAATTAATCATAATACTCCATTTAGTCTATAATATAACCTTTTGCACGAATAATCAACCATTTTTCATTCATCAATTTCAAAAGTAATGTATTCATCCTTATCTTCACCGTCATAATTTTCCATATGAAGCGTGCCGCTTAAGCCCTTCAGCTCCGGTACAATATACTGAAGCTTTATCATCTTCTCATCTATATTGTCCATCGTTCCGAGCGAAACGCGTGCATCGGCAAAGTAGAGTAAGATTTCACCACTGTCCGAAAAATATAGATCATCACAGACAATGGAATATTTATTCAAAAGCTGCGTCAGGGAAAGTATTTCCTTAAACACCTCACTGTTACTCACCGGAAGCAGTTCCCCCATAACGCACCTGTCGAATTTCAGTCCAAGCACCACAGGAATATCATCATTTTTTTCCATGGAGCTTTCCACCACTATTCCGTCTTTATCAAAATAAATATATCTTCCGAGGTATGAAACACAGCCCGCAATCGACTTTTCGTAAACGGTTATGGTTATTTCATTTGCTGAATCAAAGCTCATTTCCGCCCTTTCTATAAACGGAAGCTCTTCTTTGATACCGCCCGAATATTTTAGTTTCAGATAGAGTGAGTTATAGGCAAAATTCCCCTTAAGGATCATTTGCCTGATCTCATCGTCCGTATAATAGGAATTCCCCTTTACATGAACCGTCGAGATATGAAAAGCCTGCATTCCGATACAAAAGGCAAGCAAAAGCATCGCCAAAACAATCCCTATGACAATTGCTGTCTTTTTTACCATTAAATGCTTTTTTTCCATTCATCCAAATCCATCTTAATCGGCTTTTTGTGCTCTTGAAACGTTAAGTGATATCCCGATTTCAGCCATCAGGAATAAAATCGAGGTTCCTCCATACGAAATAAACGGAAGCGTAACTCCCGTATTCGGAATGACATTCGTTACTACGGCAATATTGAGAATAACCTGCAATGCAATATGTCCCATAACTCCCACAACCAGCAGTGCTCCGAAAAGATCCGGTGCATTTGTTGCCACGAGGAGAAGTCTCCAGATAAGTATCAGGAACATTATTATAACCGCAAAAGCTCCGAATAGTCCCAGTTCCTCGCAGATAATCGAAAATATCATGTCATTCTGGGCTTCGGGCACAAGTCCAAGTTTCTGTATGCTTTGACCCAGTCCTTTTCCGGTCAGTCCTCCCGAACCGATCGAATACAACGCCTGTAAAGTCTGATAGCCCTCGTTCGAAGCATAAGCTTCAGGATTCAGCCACGCCTTTACACGCGTAAGTCTGTAGGATATATTGTCGGGCAGTATGCCGCTTCCCACGAGGTAAACCAGACCAAAGCCGACCCCGCCCACTCCGAGGGCACCAAGAATATAGTACCAGTACCTCGGCGATGCCACAAAAAGCATGATAACCGCAATTCCCGCAATGATAAGTGCCGAACTGAGATTTCTCGTAATACGGTAGATCATCAGTGTCGGTATCAGTGCCGGTATCATGCATTTAAGAAAGCCCCTGAAATATGTAAGCTGTCCCTTCCTCGAACATATAAAACCGGCGAGAAAAACTATGAGCGCAAGTTTTACTATCTCGGCAGGCTGCACCGAAAGCGGACCAAGCCTTATCCATCTGTTCGCACCGTTAATGGTCATGCCGAGAGGCGTCTTAACAAGGATTATGGAAACAAGCGAACCAAGATAGAGATATGGAGCAAATTTTTTCATAAGATGATAGTCAATCCTTGAAAAAACAATCATGCAAACTATTCCCAACGCACTTGCTCCGAGCTGTTTTCTCAGGTAAAAGGTCGAGTCGCTGAAATTCACACTGGCCTCATAAGAGCTGGCGGAATAAACCATTATAAGACCAAAGCAGAGCAGGAGCATAACCACTATCAGCATACTCGGATCTACAAAAAGTGCCCTGCTTTTCTTTTTTATTTTCGTCTGCACCGGCCGTTTTCTTGCCATAGCAGATTCAGACTATGATATATGTCACCACGCAAAGTATAAGCGTAGTGACCGTAAACGCCCTTACCACCTGAATCTCGTTCCACCCTCCGAGTTCGAAATGGTGATGTATCGGTGCCATTCTGAAAAATCTCTTGCCCCCTGTCGCCTTGAAATAGAAAACCTGAATTATTACGGAAACTACTTCAGCAAGGTATATAAATGCCACAAAGACAAGTAAAAGAGGCATTTTCAGCATAAGCATCGATGCAGCCACAAAGCCTCCCAACGCCAGCGAACCTGTGTCACCCATAAAGACCTTTGCCGGATGCCAGTTGTAAAGAAGGAATCCTATCAATGCTCCCGCCATTGCCCCGGCAGCAGGTGTGATCTGAACTCCCTGCTTTATCGAAACCGCAGCGAGGAAAAAGCAGATTACAAGCGTAACCGAGCTCAAAAGTCCGTCGAGTCCGTCAGTAAAGTTAGAGCCATTTACCGTTCCTATTACCACTATGAAAAGAAGCGGTATTGTAAAAAATCCGAAATTCCAATACAGATCTTCAGCATTCGCCGAAAAGAGTGCCGAGAAGGGCACGAGCATATCAAATTTCACTGCCGTAAATCTGTAAACATAGTAAAGGACTGCCCCTGTCGCAATTATCTGCAGTGCCATTTTCTGCCATGCACGCAGACCGAGGTTCCTCTTCATCACAACTTTTATGTAATCATCTATAAAGCCTATCAGTCCGAAAAGCACGGTTGAGATAACTATCGGAATTATCATCCTGAATCTGAAGGAAAAGGCGATTCCAATGATTACAAAACTGAGCAGGAACATTATACCGCCCATTGTCGGCGTACCGCTTTTGACTTTATGCGAGGCCGGTCCTTCTTCCCTTTCGGTCTGACTTGCCTTAAGCCGTCTCAGTGCCGGCAGCACAAATATCCCCGATAATGCAGACAGCGCAAAACCGCCCGCAGCTGTTATCAAAAATAAAACAAACATAATTTGCTCCTTAATAAACGCAAGTTTATAAATCGACAAAGCCTGTCGAATGCCGCATCTGTATGTCACATTCCGGCGCACGTTCCGACAGCTGCCGGCTCAACAGTTACTAGTCCCCTCCGGTTATGAACGAACTGTTTCCGTTTACAGGCAGAAGGGTGACAGGGTCAAGCACCTCCCCCGTAGAAGGGTCTATCGGATAGCCGGTCTCTTCGTCATAGCGGATTTCATTCTGTGAAATTGCCTTTCCCGCGCTGTCATAGGATACTGTTTCCTCCGGATTGATGACGATGGTTTCATCATCCCCGCCTTCTTCAAGAGTTTCGGCATTATCTTCACTTACTGAATTTTCACTTACTCCGTCAGAGCCCACGAAAAATGCTTCCTGACTTTCCGTAAGCTGTGCCCTCTCATCCTCCGTCAGTTCTTCTGTCGGGAAAATATTCAGATAAGGCAGAACCTCCGTCATTATATCCTTATTGAGCGTAGTTGCAAGCCTTGTTGATTCCGACTGCTGAGGATGGTTTGGCGTATCTATTATAACATAGCAAAGCACCTGTGGATCATCAGCAGGAACATAACCCATAAAGGATATAAGATAATTTCCGTTGCCTCTGGGGATTTTCTCGGCTGTACCGGTCTTGCCGCCCTCAGTATAGCCGGCAGGTCTTGCCGACCATCCCGTACACTCACTCGGTTCGCTCATAACAACGGTTTTCAGCATATCCCTCATCTTCTTGGAGGTGCTTTCCGAAATAACCTGTTTTAAAAGCTTCGGCTCTACCTCTTCAATAACCGCCCCATCAGTATTTTTTATTTCCGTAACAAGGTGCGGCTGGTAGTAATATCCACCGTTGATCAGTGCCGAAAAGCCCGCTGCCATCTGTATCATCGTAACATTGAAGCCCTGTCCGAAGGAAGCAACCGCAAGGTCTGTCTGTCCCATATTTTCATTAAAGGCAACAGAACTTGCATTGGTTTCCCCGTAAAGGTCAATATTCGTCTTTAATGTAAAATTAAAAATCCTGTTATAACGGAGCCATTCTTCCTTGCCCATCGTGAACGCTATGTTCATAAGAACCACGTTGCAGGATTTTGCAATACCCTGCTGAACAGTCAGCAGTCCGTCACCCAGTCTGTTGTGACAGTGTATGTTAAATCCGCCGACCTCAAGATATCCGGGACAGTCGTAGCTTTCCTCTCCCGTTATCTTTCCGGCATCCAAAGCAGCCGCAACCGTAAAAGGCTTCATAACCGAACCCGGTTCGTACGAGTCGGATATACAGTAATTTCTCCAGATTGCATTCTTCGCCTTTGTCAGATCATCCATCTCAGGCTCATTATTGCTCACGCTCGCAGCTTCATCAGCCGATACAGTCTCCGGGAGAGTATCTTCAGCAGAACTGTTATCCGATACGGCTACGGTATTCGAAGAGGTCGATTTCATGAAGGGTGTCAGGTCGACCTCATCCATATTTTCAGGGTCGTTCAGGTTGAAAACGGGATAGCCCGCCATCGCATAAACTTCCCCGTTATTCGGGTTCATGACTATAACCCCGATATTCTCCGCTGCCGCTCCTTCTCTTGCAAAGTCCTTGTATTTTTCATAGAAAAGCTTTATATGCTTCTCCACTATCGACTGTACATTTATATCAAGCGATGTCACAAGTGTGCGTCCGTCCTTTGCCGGCTGTATACTGTCCTCCATGACATCATCATCATTTAAGTAGCTGTAGCTTCTTCCGTTTATTCCATTTAGGGTATCGTTGTAGTAACCTTCAAGCCCGTAAAATCCCACATTGTTACCCTGTACAAAGCCAACCACATCACAGGCAAGAGAGTCATAGGGATATTTTCTCGTATAATCTTCTTCGAACCAGACACCGTTTATAGTCCCGACCTTCTCATCGGCAGAGACAGATGCCGCCATTGATGCTTTCTGAAGCTCCTCGAATTTCTCAACCTCATCATAAGAAATCTTTTTGGCAAAAACCCTGTATCTCGAAGCAGGATTTTCATTTACATATTTCCTCAAAGCCTCCATATCAACTTCAGGAAAACTACTGCTTATCGCAGACAGCGTAGGTTCAAGGTGGATCCCCTCTTCCTCGTGCATCTGCTTGGAATCAACAATGAGATTATAGACCTTTTCCGAGTAGGCAAGTCTGCTTCCCTTCCTGTCAACTATATCTCCCCGCCTGAAAGGAAGCGTTGTCGAGGAACTTTTCTGCTGTGACAAAACCTGCCTCTTGTAAGCGTCCCCTTTATCCCTTGTAATAGTATACAATTTATAGCCTAATGCAATAAAAGCTGCCAGCACTATGATAAAAAGTACCACCAGCTTTCTCTGCATATTTATAGTAAATCTCTTGATTTTTTTCATTAGCTGTCTGCCTTACTTCTTGGGTATGTCTCCATACTGTCTGACATAATCATCATCAGCTCCGGAAATATTTACAACCTGATCTTCCTTCGGATATTTCATTCCATATTCCGTCATTGCCCTTTTCTTTATGCTTTCAAGGTCGACCGAAGCCATGATGCGGTCATATTCCTCATCATTGGACTGCTTCAAAGCATTATAGGTCGTTTCCAGTCTCGATATCTCCTTCTGGCTTGCAGTCAGTTCCGAGCGGAGGCGCACATACCATATACACACTGCTGCCGAAATAAGAAGTGAAAATACCAGAAAAACAACATATCCGGCACTCATACTAAAGAGACGCTTGGGGCGTTCGGGAATTGGCTCGCTTATTTTAACCGTCTGTTTCTTTTTACTTTTTCTTTTCGGCGCAGTCTTTCTTACGGTATTTCCGTCAATATAATAACGTTCTTCCGCATTGCGGCTCTTTCTTCTCGCAGAACTGCTTCTTCTTGCCTGACGCTTTGCCATATTCCCCCTCCTTCCTATTTCCTTTCAAAAATTCTCAGCTTGGCACTCTTTGACCTCGAATTTTCCTCCATCTCTTTCTCTGACGGAACTACGGGCTTTCTCGTAATAATTCGTCCCTTTGATTTCTTACCACATACGCAAACCGGAAATTCCGGAGGACAGGTACATGGATTTTCATTCCGCTTAAAAATTGTCTTTACTATCCTGTCTTCAAGGGAGTGAAAGGTAATTATACACAGCCTTCCGTCCTCCGCAAGCGAGTCTATCATCGTGTCAAGGGTGCCCTCAAGCACATCCAGCTCATGATTTACCTCAATCCTTATAGCCTGAAATGTACGTTTCGCGGGGTGTCCACCCGTTTTCCTTATTTTCATAGGGATTGAACCTTTGATTATCTCAGAAAGCTCAAGAGTAGTCCTGACAGGCTTTGTCTGCCTTGCCGCACAGATATGTTTGGCGATGTTTTTAGCGAACTTATCTTCTCCATAATCCCTTATCAGTCTGTATAATTCGTTCTCTGAATACTCATTGACTATCGTATAAGCAGTCAACGGATTCCTGTCGTCCATCCTCATGTCGAGAGGAGCATCTTCCATGTAGGAAAATCCCCTATCAGCCGTATCAAGCTGATAGGACGACACTCCTAAATCCAGCAGTATCCCGTTGACCTTGCCCACACCAAGGTCATTCAGGACCTCACGAAAATTGCAATAATTGCTTCTTATAATCTTTGTAAAATCGCCGTAGGACTTCAGACGCTCTCTTGCGGTCTCTATTGCCGCTTCGTCCTGGTCAAGCCCTATCAGGCATCCGCCCGCAGCCGGGTCGAGCTTCGATGCAATCACTGAAGAATGCCCTGCACCGCCGACGGTTCCGTCGACGTATATCCCATCAGGTCTGATATTCAGACCCTCTATGGTTTCATTCAGCAAAACCGATTTGTGATTGAATTCAACGCTCATAAATCTAATCCCATGTCGCTGAGGCTTTCAGCTATATCTTCTATATTTTCCGGGGCTGAAACCGTCTGCCATTTCTCGGCACTCCAGATTTCCACCTTGTCGCCCACACCGACAAGTACAACATCCTTTATCAGCCCCGCCCGTTCACGTAATGGTGCCGGCAGAAGTGCTCTGCCCTGCTTGTCGAGCTCGGCTTCCACTGCCGAACCCTGAAAAAACCTCTTAACGGTTCTTATTTTTGAAGAAGTATTCGGAAGCGCATTCAGCTTTTCCTCATATTTCCTCCATGATTCGAGGTCATAAGCGGTAAGACAGCCATCAAAGCCGTTTGTGATAATAAATTTATCACCCAAACCTTCACGCAGCTTAGCGGGAATTATCAATCTGCCCTTGGCATCAATTGTATGCTTATATTCACCAATGAACATAATTCATTCACCACTTTTCACCACATTCTGACACTTTTTACCACTTACACGTTCATTTTAGCGCAAAATCTGCTAATACGCAACACCCCGATTTTCCCGATTTTGTGTGTTTTTTATTTTATAAACAGAAAAACGCAAGATGTTGTACAGTCTTTAAGACAGTTTACCAACATCTTGCGTTGCTTTTCTTTTTAAATTTTGTATTTCTTTACGGACAGTTTCTTAATTCATACCCCAAGTTCTTCAAAAGACCTGTCGAAAGGCTCCCTTGCGATGCCCTTTTCGGTAATGATACCGCTGATAAGCCCATGCTCTGCGAAATCAAAGGCAGGATTGAATACATCTATATCCTCAGGTGCCATTCGCTCCTTATACCATTCGGTCGTAATTTCTTCCATATCCCTCATTTCAATAGGGATATCATCACCGCTTGCGGTATTTAAGTCGATTGTCGAGGACGGTGCGCAGATATAAAAGGGGATTCCGTAGTGTTTTGCAAGGATTGCGAGCCCCGAAGTCCCTATCTTATTTGCTGAGTCACCGTTTCTCGCAACTCTGTCGCAGCCCACGAAAATTATATCTATTTTACCCTGCTTCATTAGCATCGAAGCCATATTGTCACACTGCAGGGTCGTTTTGACACCTGCATTATGAAGCTCGAAAGCCGTAAGCCTTGCCCCCTGCAGAAGCGGCCTTGTCTCATCACAGTAAACATGCAGGTCAGAGCCCTTCCAGCCATGCTCCAAAGCGGTATAGACAGGTGCTGTGGCCGTTCCGTATTTTGCAGTGGCAAGCGTCCCCGCATTGCAGTGGGTCAGGATGCCGATTTCCTTCCCTTCCTTTTTCAGTTCCTTTAAAAGACCAAAGCCGAATTCACCGATGCTTCGGCTGATAGCCACATCCTCATCCCTGATCTTCTGTGCTTCCTCAAAGAGAATTTCCTTAATGCTGCTTACGGGCTCGCCCTGAACTTCCTTAAGTCTTCTTTCCATTCTGTCCAGTGCCCAGAAAAGATTTACCGCGGTGGGGCGCGAGGACGCGAGATAGTCCTTTAATTTCTTAAATTCCCCGTAAAATTCATCATAATTGTCGGCAGTAAATTTGTTAGCCAAAACCGCAATTCCGTATGCTGCACCCACGCCTATAGCCGGAGCCCCTCTGAGCTTAAGCTTTTTGATAGCGTCCCAAAGCTCTTCCTTAGTATGAAGATTTATCCGTCTGAGCGTTCCCGGAAGCAGCGTCTGGTCTATAATATCAACGCTTTCCCTGTCAGCCGAAAGCTTCACGCTGATAATTTTTTCAAAAAAATCATCCTTATCTGTCATTAGTCCTAAACCTTTTCCTTATAATTACTACCGACGACAAAAGCATACAGATAAATGCCACAATCTGGCTCACCGGAATATTGACAACCGGCGCTATAAGCTGGTCGGTTCTCAGACTTTCTATAAATATTCGTCCCAGACCATAGCCGAAAAGATAGAGGAAAAAGACTTCCCCCGAAAATTTTTTATGCTTCCTGTATAAAAAGAGGAAGATAAGAAGCATCGTGCTCCACAAGGACTCATAAAGAAAGGTCGGATGAACCTGAATATAGTCCATACCGGCGCTTATATGCGAACGGATTCCATCGGAGATATCCGAATTTCTGACTGCTGCAATCGGAAGTCTCATGGAGAATGTCCCATCGGACCAACCTCCGAAAGCTTCCCTGTTAAAGAAATTCCCCCAGCGCCCCATTGCCTGACCCAGCGGAAATCCCAGCGCAATACTGTCAAACAGTTCAAGTATGGGAACCTTTTTTATCCTGCAGTAAATATATACCGTTGCAAATGCTCCGATAACTCCGCCATAAATAGCAAGTCCGCCCTGCCTCACGTTAAGAATGCTTATCAGGTCATCCTTATAATTATCCCACGCGAATATAACATAATAGGCTCTGGCAGAAATTATCGCAAAGACAACCGCCCACGCTGCCACGTCCCATATAGGCTCATCACTAAGCCCCCGATCTCTTCTGTCATAAGCCGCGAGCATAATTCCCAAAAGTATACCGCAGCCGATGATGCAGCCATAAAGTGCAATACTGATTCCGAACACATTAAAGGTTTTCGGGACATTCCGCAGGTATATGCCAAGGTTTGGAAAAGAG
>CAJOPI010000171.1 GCA_905236275.1 uncultured Lachnospiraceae bacterium
AAGCAGACCCTTTTTCTCAGCATCTTCGATCATGGCAAGGGCTATCCTGTCCTTTACCGAGCCTGCCGGATTCAGGTATTCAAGCTTTGCAAGCACTGTTGCTTCCGTAATTTCCCTTTTTGCGGAATACCTTCCGATCTTCAGAAGCGGTGTTCCTCCTACAAGCTCTAACGCGCTGTTCTTAATCTTACCCATAATAAATTCCTCCAATAACCAAGATTTTTTATATAGCAGCAAATCCTTTTTCAAGGTCAGCGATTATATCATCAATGTGTTCTGTTCCTATCGAAAGTCTGATAGTGCTCTGGCTTATGCCCTGATCCTTAAGCTCCTCCTCGGACAGCTGTGAATGAGTGGTGCTTGCCGGATGTATAACAAGGCTCTTAACGTCTGCGACATTGGCAAGAAGCGAGAAAATCTCCAGATTGTCGATAAATTTCCATGCCTCATCTTTTCCGCCCTTTATCTCAAAGGTAAATATCGAAGCTCCGCCGTTCGGGAAATACTTCTCATAGAGCTGATGGTCGGGATGGTCTGCAAGTGAAGGATGGTTTACCTTTGCAACCTTCGGATGCCTGCTGAGGAACTCAACCACCTTCTTTGTGTTCTCAGCATGACGGTCAAGTCTGAGCGAAAGCGTCTCAACTCCCTGAAGAAGAAGGAAGGCACTGAAGGGTGCAAGTGTTGCTCCCGTATCCCTTAAAAGAATAGCTCTTACATAGGTTACAAATGCTGCCGGTCCTGCCACGTCGTAGAAGGAAACTCCATGATAGCTCGGATTCGCATCTGCAATATTCGGGTATTTTCCGCTCTCCTTCCAGTTGAACTTTCCTGCCTCAACGATTATACCGCCGAGAGTAGTTCCATGACCGCCGATGAACTTGGTTGCCGAATGTACGACTATATCTGCCCCATGCTCGATCGGTCTGATAAGGTAGGGTGTTCCGAACGTATTGTCTATAACGAGCGGAAGCCCATGTTTATGAGCGATTTCAGCGATTGCATCTATATCCGGAATGTCACTGTTGGGATTTCCAAGTGTTTCGAGATAAACCGCCCTGGTGTCCTCTCTGATAGCCGCTTCAACTTCGCTTAAGTTATGGGCATCCACAAATGTCGTGTTAATGCCGTACTGGGGAAGTGTGTGCGCAAGCAGATTGTAGCTGCCGCCGTAGATTGTCTTCTGTGCCACTATATGACCGCCGTTTGCAGCAAGTGCCTGTATCGTATAGGAAATTGCTGCCGCACCTGATGCAATTGCAAGTGCTGCACTTCCGCCTTCAAGAGCTGCTATTCTCTTTTCCAATACGTCCTGTGTCGTATTGGTAAGTCTTCCGTATATATTTCCTGCATCAGCAAGACCGAATCTGTCTGCCGCATGCTGACTGTTCCTGAAAACATATGAGGTTGTCTGATAAATCGGCACCGCCCTTGCATCTGTAGCAGGGTCCGGCTGTTCCTGTCCTACGTGAAGCTGAAGTGTCTCGAATTTATATTTTCCCATAATGTCGTCCTCCTGAATATTCTTCTGAACTTTTTAAGTTTTCCTTTGATGAGAATATCCTATCACGACAATAGGTAATTGTATAATATATAAAACTTATTCTTTGTTATAACTTTTAGCTATAACAAAACCTTTCACATGAGATCACGCAGGGTCTTTGAGTCCAGATAGTTATTAATAACGTTGTTTAAGCCCTCCCAGAAGGATATCGTCTGACACTCCGGACGCCGCTCACACTCTGTAGCCCCTTCCGCGAGGCAGCTTACCGGAGCAAGCTCTCTTTCCGTAAGCCTTAGTATCTCGCCTATCTTGTATTCTTCAGGCTTTCTTGTAAGGCAGTAGCCTCCGCCTTTTCCCTGGGTTCCCTTAAGCAGTCCATTTTTTGTAAGTGCGGGAAGTATCTGCTCCAGATATTTAAGCGACAGCCCCTGTCTGCCCGCCACTTCCTTCATCGGTACCAGCCCGTCCTTTTCGTTTACTGCTATATCCAGCATAACCCTCAGCGCATAACGCCCTCTCGTTGAAATCATTCTTACCTCCGATTTAACGGATTTACTCCTATTATTTTAATAGGAATTATACTTAAAAACACAATTCAAGTCAAACAAAACGGAATCGAAGGACAAGATATCCTCCGATTCCAAATAAAGTTATTCCAAAGCTGTTTTTATCCAAGCAGTTTCAGAATCTCGTCATGATTGACGCTTCTGATATAGCCCTTAAGCTTCTTGTAGCGCGGCATTTCCTCCTCGGGAAGCCTGTATTTTTCAAGTCTTGCGATGACCATATCCGCACTGTCAAAATCATGCTCGCTCACATATTCCAGCACCGCCTGATATGCCTCTTCGAGACTTTCATCATCTATAAGCTCCTTCTCAGGTCTGCCTTTTCTCTCCTCTTCAAGTACGGCTTTTATATCATCCGTTATCTGCTGGTAAACCTGTACTATTGCAGGTGAGAATCTCAAAACCTCGGCTACCCTTCTTTCGTTTCCGCATTTTTCAAGGAAGGCTGCCCTGTCCGAAAGTCCCAGTGCGCCCACAAGCCTTGCTGAGCTTTTTAATGAATGAACCCTGATGGTATAATCCCTGATATCCTCTTCAAGAATATCCTTTATCATTATGTTCATCTTGTCCTCTGCGGTAAGGGCAAATTCTTCAAGAACCCCCGCATAAATATCAGCGTTGCCGGAATTTCTGATGCCCTCCGCTATGTCAAGTCCTTCTATATTCCCGTATGCCGCAAAGCGTGTTGCTACATCCTCCGAAATCCTGCTGTCATCATCCTTGTAGGAGCCCTCGATTATAAGCTCATCTTTAAGATAATTCCTTATCATATATTCAAGGGTCACAGACTGGACAGGCTTCGAAAGATAATCATCAAATCCCTCTTCAAGAAACTGCTCCCTCGCTCCCGCTACGGCATTCGCAGTGAGGATTATTATGGGAGTGCCGACGTTCCTGTTCTCAGCTACCTGTAGATCCTTTATCGCCCTCATGGTCTCCGAGCCGTCCATTCCCGGCATACGATGATCCATAAAGATTATGTCATA
>CAJOPI010000172.1 GCA_905236275.1 uncultured Lachnospiraceae bacterium
ATTAAATGAGGCTATAATCATAGCTGATCAATTACCAACCGCAATGGCTCCGGAAGTAATCAAGAATACGTCCTTAAAAATAGGACACAGGATTACATCGTCCGATGATAGGGGATTGTTAGGAAGTACAATGCTTGCGGATAATGTGCAAATTGAACGAATGGCATCATTTACACAAGGTAAAGCACTTGTAATCTATGAAGGGCTGTTGAAACCATTTGAAATTCAAGTTCATCAGTGGTCAAAAATTGATGGAGTAGCAGATAACAACTTGTATACATCTCCTTCGAATGAAAAATTATTCGAAGCATTAAACTATAAAGGCTCACCATTTGTTGCAGATATGGCGAGAAGTATGCAACTCACATTCAGTAAGGCCAATATGCGCTATCGAGAATTTTTAGCAGAGATTGATACGTTCAAAGACGAAATCAATAATCTGTTATCGAACAAACACGATCTTCAGGTAGGACTTAAAAAAGACTTGTCACGAGTTCAACCGGAAGCCCGCGATAAGGTTCAAAAAGCTCTAAATGATGCACAAGAATATATCAACGCAAGAGAACACGCTCTTCACGATATGTTCCACAACTTATGTGATCATTTAGAAGAACTTATTTTCTGGATTTATGCGTATAAAAATCAGAATCATCTTTTTGAGGATAAGATAAAAACATTTGCGGGAAATATCATTAAATCTTATGAGGTCTTTAAGCGTATTGTTGATGGGACTGTGCAATTTAGGAGATTACAAGAACAAGAGGATCGCTTTAAGAGATTACTTGCTCAATGGGAATAATCTGTGAGACATTAGAGGCATTATGGGAAGTCACTACGAAAATACTAAAAATGAAGTATTGAAAGTCCATGAAAATAGTGAAGAAATTACTCACTCTCAACAAAAACTTCACGAAGAATTTTCTTTATTGTCTACTATAGATACAATATTGCAAAATGCAGATAGTGAAACTGTTGCAGCGGTCCAAGCAGTTAGTGAGGTTGGTGAGGTTAAAGCTGATGAGTTATCAAATAAGCATCAAGAAAATGAAACGGAAAAAACAGAACTTTCTGATGAAATTAATGCTCATTTAGAAAAACTTTTCTCGGGACTAGAAATTATTAGCAAAGCAAAGGAAATTAAATTTGGACATGGAGCTCTTGAGGAAGCCAAAGAAAAGTACAATCAACAAATTGCCCAATATAAAGAATTACTCGGGGAATTGGGCATCGATGCTACAAGTTCAGAAAATTCTTCTGCAAGAGTAGAAACATCTACTGAAACTAAAAGCGTGCCTATTGATGACTACTTTGGGCAAGATGTAAATCAGTTACAAATTAATCAACTAAGCAGAACCGTTAAGGCTTCATTAAAAGGTGTTGAATATAGACCAATTAAACTTGCTCCTTCAGTAAGAAGCGAACAAGAAATCATTAGTAGTATAAGTGGTGGCGATATGACGGAAGGTTCTTGTTCCTCGCTGGCTCTTGCATACGCTGGAAATAGAGCAGGGTATGTTGTTTTTGACTTTCGTGACGGTCGAAGCCGTGAGTTTTTCTCGTCAAGGTCATCAATTGAACAAATTGCAAATATGAATGGTGTGAGAGCGATAATCTTAAATGGATTAGACGATACAGTATGTGCCAAAAGCCTGTTGACACATATGGAATCTGGAAAGCAGTATTATATGGCTACTGGCGCACATGCTGCTGTTGTCCGTTTAAATGATGACGGAATTTATCAATACTTGGAATTGCAAAGTGGAATTTCAGAAGAAAACGGGTGGCATCAACTAACTACAATGTCATTATATTCAAGGTTTGGCTGTGAAGATGGTCAGTCAAGAGAATACTCTAATTACCTTATTGAATTAGATTCTTTGCAAAATAATGCAGAATTCTTAGACCTTTTAGGATATATTAATACAAATGAATCTGCACAAGTGAGGGGATTAAGTGGTCATGTCAGATAATAACGAGTTGAAATTTTCTTGGTTGCCAAAATCAGATAAAGTAGGCGAAAGACTTTTTACTTTTGATGGAATGCAAATATTTAATCTTTTTAGAGATTATCCGAACGCCCTTACTCCTGAACAAAAAAGATTATTCGATGAAGCGAATCCGTTTTGGGTTGATTTTTTCAAGGACAGGCAGTACGATGTCAGTGAGCCTCAACATTAGTTCACGAAATAAAATTCAGTTAATCACTTAAAGATTACAGTATATTCTTAGCATTTCTTCTAAATAACATGTTGAATATCTTCGAGTTATTCTTTATTCGTAAGGTTTTACTTCGTAAGATTTTATAAAAAATTTTAAGTTAATGTTGATTTGAATGATGTTTGGAAAACAGCAGTGTTCAAAGTTTATTAGAACGTGCCAGAGATACAGTCAACGATTATGGAGGAGTATACATGGGCAGTAAAGTAGAAGCAGTTAAAACAAAGTCAATAGAGGGGAAAGAAGCATACGAGAAGGCGAATGAACAAGGACGTGAAGTTGTTGATAAGGTTCAACAACTTAATGAATGCCTCAGTGAGTTGCCCCAAGATGTTGATGAAGAGCTGTTAGAAGCCGCTGAAAATGCAAAAAGGGAAGGGATATCTGAGGCTATACAAGATATGGAAACGAATGTGAAAACGGTGCTTGAAGAAGGAAAAGCCGTAATGCAAGAAGCTTCAAATGAAGCTAACGAGCAAATTTCTAAGAACGAGCAAGTAAAAGAAACATTTGAGAGTATGGACAGTATTGCTGATTACGGAAGCGGTGCTCGAGCGACGGGACGATCGACAATTGACAGTATTACTCAAGAATTTAATCAGACGCTCGCAGATAATGAAGAACTTACAAGTGCGGCTGAAGAAGAGTTTGAGCGAGAAATAGAAGAAATCCAAAACAGTTCATACTAAGCCCAGAAGAAGGAACGTGAATATTTTGACAGATGTCTTTAAAAATGATGAGCTTTCAACTTTAACTGCCGTTAGTCATTACTTTATCGCTTGTACAGAATTATTCAATACGGAGTATGAACTTACACAAAATCCGATGGAACAAGACGGTAGAGAATACCTTGAAGGGTTGCGAGAAGAAATCAAGACCGATTTGGGCATTGAAAGCGGCGTTGACGTTGTACAAAGTATGGAAGACGTGCTGAAGATTTTTCAGAATGTTGAGGAGCGAGAGACTAATTTTTTAAGCGAAATCGAATCGGCTGAGAATTCAATTACGTCAAAGTATTATAAGACTTTGAACAGTCAAAAAGACGGAGAACTTGACGTAAGCATCAATGCGGATACAGTGCATCAAGTAATGTGTTATAGTCCAGGTTTCATGGCACGCAGAATTAATAGGCTTGATTCTGAATTTAAGAAAAAACTGTTGGAAGAAAAATGTCGTGAATTCTTAGCACTGAAGAGAAAAGCCCACGATTTAATCAGCAATGAGAAAAAGATACGCACGTCTAATATTAATGATATTATGTTAAGGTTGCTTGAAATGCGTTTTTTGCTTTATGAGCATGATATGCTTACTTATCTTCCACCAAGCGGCCTACATGATTTTATCAGGAAAATTGAAGAACGCGAAATTCGCAAAGTTTCTGACTTTACCCCCGCCATCAATGAACCGCAATATATAACTGTAGGAAGTATTCATTATGGTTATGCCATTGACAACCAGGAAGCGTTGGACTTTCTTAAAAAAGATTACGGTTTTATTTTGGATGAAGCGGAAAAACTTTGTTTACCTTATACCATAGCAATGAATGAGCATTTAGCACTTTGCTATAAGTATGACGGAAGTTCAAGTGAGGTAGCACAACAAGATATGCAGAACCTTTGTATGTCTATTTTTTTGGCTACTCCTCCAAATAAAATTCGTTTTTGTTTCATCGATCCATTACGAATGGGACATAGTTTTGCAGTCTTTAATAATTTCGAGGATAATAATGCTTCTAATGTTAATGTTATCGTAGGGGGAAGAACTTTAACTGAAAAAGAAGACATCGAGCGTCAGTTGCGCATTCTTGTCGGTACTATAAACACTATGGTTAGCATGACTTTCAGAGGTGAATATCAGAACATACGCGAGTATAATGATGCTAATCTATTAGCACCGCAGCCTTATCATATTGTAGGTATAATGGATTTCCCTGCTGGTTTCACACAAGCGTCACTTGATCTTTTAGAAAAAATCGTTACTGAAGGTAGACGTTGTGGAATTTATGTCATCATCATGACTAATCAAGCCCAATTTGTAAGCATGGGGCAGTCTTTACGAGAGAAAATCAATGGAGTACTGCGAAAATGCACATGCTTTACTTCTA
>CAJOPI010000173.1 GCA_905236275.1 uncultured Lachnospiraceae bacterium
GAGTTGGAGGGATTTGAACCCCCGCGCCACTTGCGTGACCTACCGGTTTTCGAAACCGGACCCTTCAGCCTCTTGGGTACAACTCCTTGAAAAACTACTTTGCTATTATATCCCTGAATGATATAATAAGTCAATGAAAATATTGAGAAAATCATTTGAAAAATCACTTTTACAATTCTGAAGGGAAAACGGCGTGAAATACTACGTGAGATTAACGGCATTTCTTGTGCTGTGTCTTGTTTTGATAAATGTCTTTCCGGCAGCGGCTACGGAGATAACGGAAGTATCAAACGCAAAGAAAGCCACTGATTATGAAAAGCATATAGATATCTGGGGAGAGGACGTTCCGGGGAACTGTTCTGATAACAAGCTGTCGCGGATGAATATCGATATGGGTGCGCAGAGCACTGTGGCAGCGGAATTTTCAGAGGCCATTGCAGCAGAGGATATAGTTGAGGCAGAGCGTGTAATAGACACAATGACCTATTTTTCAGAGATAAAGCCCGGATATGAATCAGATAAATTTGACGACAGACCGTACCTTATACCTTATCCTGCCGATGGCAGGTCGGTATCCTTAAGCAAAATCCCATCAAAAGTCGAATATTTTGATAATGGTCATAAGAGAAGGATCATCAGCATAAATAACATAAGCAGAAATAATGTGAGTACAAATAACGTGAGCACAAATAATGTAAGCACAAATAGTGTAAGCGGAGATATAGTCAGTGATAATAAAAGCGTAAGTGTTGATGAAAGCGGAACTTCGGCTGTCATAATTCTTTCCGGCGGAGCTTATGCTTATAAATCAATGGATGGTTCGGATTTCGAGTCCAAAGATATAGCGCTTGCTTTGAATAAAGCCGGAATCAGTGCTTTCGTGCTTCATTACAGGTCGAATCCCTATGAGTACCCTTACCCATGGCTTGACCTGCAGCGCGCGGTAAGACATCTGCGCTTTTATGCTGAGGACTATGGGATAGACCCCGACAGTATAAGCCTTATCGGATGCTCTGCCGGAGCAAATCTGGCTGGGGTTTATACAAATATGAGAGGCTGGAGGAGGTCTTTTCCGGAAAACTGTCTCAGAGATGAGATTGACCTTGTGAGTGATGAAATAGCGACACTCGCACTGATTTATCCGGTTACGACTTTTGAATACAACAGTTCCATGCTTTTTGCCCTCTTTCCCGCGGATCTGGTCAGAGATGAATACGAGAGGGAAAAACTTATGTGGAAGGTAGATTTTTCCAATAATTTCCGCTCACCGGAGGTTCCGCAGTTTGTCTGCTATGGAACCGAGGACAGGCTTGTGGACTGTACGGGGACGGAGGATTACGTTTACGAGGCCGAAGACATGGGAATCGACGTAGAGGAATATCCACTGGAGGGAGCCGATCATTCTTTCAGGTCAGAAAACTATATCGAAGGTTACATAAACTGGCTCAATCGAAAGCTTAACTAAATCTCAAAAACTTTACGTGTTAGTTGAAATAAGTTATAATAAGCATGGAATGCAAACAGGCAGGTTTGTCAATAATATGAGGAGGTATCGCCCATGAAACGTATCGGAATACTTACCAGCGGTGGGGACTGCCAGGCGTTAAATGCCGCAATGAGAGGCGTAGTCAAGTCACTGGTGTTCAGCGGTGAACAGATTGAGATTTATGGTTTCTTAAATGGCTATCAGGGTTTGATATATGGAAATTACCGAATGCTTGATGTCTCAGATTTTTCCGGAATACTTACAAGGGGCGGAACGATCCTCGGTTCTTCGAGAACCCCGTTCAAGACAATCCGCGAACCCGATGAAAAAGGAACCGATAAGGTAGAGGCGATGAAACACAGCTACTACAAGCTGAACCTGGACTGTCTCCTTATCCTTGGCGGGAACGGAACGCATAAGACGGCAAATCTTCTGCGGGAAGAGGGGCTGAACGTGGTTACCCTCCCGAAGACCATAGATAACGACCTCTGGGGAACCGACATGACCTTTGGCTTCCAGAGTGCTGTTGATATTGCAACAAATGTTATTGATAATATCCATACAACCGCTGACTCCCACAGCAGAGTATTTATAGTGGAGGTAATGGGCCATAAGGTGGGATACCTCACGCTGAACGCGGGAATCGCCAGCGGAGCCGATATAATCCTGATTCCTGAGATACCTTATGATATGAAAAAAATTATCAAGGCAATCGAAGAGAGGAAAAAGAGAGGTTCCAAATTTACGATAATTGCTGTTGCGGAAGGTGCGATAAGCAAGGAGAACGCAAAGCTTTCGAAGAAAGAATACAAAAAGATGCTCGAAAAGAGTCCTTATTCGACGGTATCCTACGCGATAGCGGCGGAAATTCAGAAGGTTACGGGACAGGAAGTAAGGGTTACCATTCCCGGACACATGCAGAGAGGCGGAAGCCCCTGCCCTTACGACAGGATTTTCGCATCAAGACTCGGTGCGGAAGCAGGAAAGCTTATACTTAAAGGCGAGTATGGCTTCATGGTTGGCTACAGGAATCGTGAAATAGTCAAGGTGCCGCTCGATCAGGTTGCTGGAAAGCTTAAAAAACTCGATCCTGACGCATCGATTATAAAAGAGGCAAAAATGCTCGGAATAAGTTTTGGAGATTAACTTGAACTAATGGCATATCAGGCATTATACAGAAAATTCCGTCCTGACCGCTTTGAAGACGTAAAGGGTCAGGACGCGATAGTAACTACATTAAAAAATCAGATAGGCTCGGAAAGAATAGGTCACGCTTATCTTTTCTGCGGAACCAGAGGTACCGGAAAAACGACTGTTGCGAAGCTTTTCGCGAAAGCCGTTAACTGCGAGAACCGGAAAGAAGACGGAAGCCCATGTGGTGAATGTCCGTCCTGCAAGGCAATCGCGTCCGGTACCTCGATGAATGTCATAGAAATAGATGCCGCATCGAATAACGGCGTGGATAATATAAGAGAAATTCGCGACGAAGTTGCATATCCTCCGACGGATGCAAGATTTAAGGTCTACATCATCGACGAGGTTCACATGCTTTCGATAGGAGCTTTCAATGCCCTCCTGAAAACGCTTGAGGAGCCTCCTTCCTATGTTATCTTTATACTTGCAACGACTGAAGTAAATAAAATTCCGATAACGATTCTTTCGAGATGCCAGCGCTACGACTTCCACAGAATGACTATCGAAACTATGGTTGTCAGGATGAGGGAACTCGCGGATGCGGAGTCTA
>CAJOPI010000174.1 GCA_905236275.1 uncultured Lachnospiraceae bacterium
CAAGTATGACGATAGCCGACAGAATTAGAGCGTTCGCGATAGTCTGGCGGACACGTGCCATATCGTGAGCACCGAAGCACTGTGCGGTAAGCACCGTAAAACCTGTGGAGATGCCTATTGAGAAGCCGAGTATAAGGAACATTATCGTTCCTGTGGAACCAACTGCGGCGAGGGCATTTTCTCCGACGAAACGACCTACGATGAGGGTATCTGCCATATTGTAAAGCTGCTGAAAAAGATTTCCTATCAGCAGCGGAAGAGTAAAAATGAGTATATTTTTCAGGGGATTTCCCTTTGTCATATCAAGCTGCATAAAAGTTCTCCTCGTATATCAATTTTGAAGGTGAATGAAAAATAACATACACCTATTCGGGAGCAAAGTCAATGAGAAAAATGGAAAAAGCTTGACTTTTGTTTTATAGGGTTTTAAACTTGAATTTGGCTTGTAAGAAGTTTGCAAAAAAGCCTACAATATGAAAGTTTACTTTAAGGAGAGTTTTTATGGCAGAAGCGTATAATCACAGCGCGGTTGAAGCTAAATGGACACGCGTATGGGAAGAAAGACCTGTTAATGTAAATGACGGTAAAAGGGAAAAATATTATTGTCTTGATATGTTTCCGTACCCTTCAGGAAACGGTCTTCATGTAGGACACTGGAGAGGCTATGTAATTTCTGACGTATGGAGCCGTTATCAGATAATGAACGGGAAATATGTCATTCACCCTATGGGCTGGGACGCATTTGGTCTTCCGGCAGAGAATTATGCCATAAAAATGGGTGTACAGCCTGCAGTTTCGACAGCAGAGAATGTGCGCAATATAAAGAAGCAGATTAAGCAGATTGCCGCAGTTTATGACTGGGACATGGAGCTTAACACCACTGACCCGAAATTCTTTAAGTGGACACAGTGGATATTTGAGCAGATGTACAAGAAGGGTCTTGCCTATATGAAGGAAATGCCGATCAACTGGTGTCCTTCATGCAAGTGCGGTCTTGCAAATGAAGAAGTTGTAAACGGTAAGTGTGAACGCTGCGGAAGTGAGGTTACAAAGAAGAACCTGAAGCAGTGGATGCTGAAGATTACCGCTTATGCTGACAGACTGCTTGATGACCTCGACCAGCTTGAATGGCCGGAGAAGGTTAAGAAGATGCAGACAGACTGGATAGGACGTTCATACGGCGCAGAAGTTGATTTCAAGGTTGACGGAAGCGACGATAAGATAACGGTTTACACCACAAGACCTGATACTCTTTACGGTGCAACCTTTATGGTACTTGCGCCTGAGCACCCTCTTGCAAAGAAGCTTGCTACTGATAATAAAAAGGCAGAGGTTGAGCAGTATATTATTGATGCGGCAAATAAGTCGAATGTAGACCGTATGCAGGGCAAGGATAAGACAGGTGTATTTACCGGTTCTTATGCGATAAATCCCATGAACGGCGAGAAGATACAGATATGGCTTTCAGATTATGTTCTTGTTGACTACGGAACGGGTGCAATCATGTGTGTACCTGCACATGATGACAGAGACTTTGCTTTTGCAAAGAAGTTCAATCTTCCTATAATTCAGGTTATTGCGAAAGACGGTCAGGAGATTGCCGATATGCAGGAGGCTTATACCGAGGCTGCCGGAACCATGATAAATTCCGGTGAGTGGAACGGTATGGAGTCCGCAGTACTGAAGAAGGAAGCTCCGCATATAGTTGAGGAGAAGGGATTCGGACATGCAAAGAAGAATTTCAAGCTTCGTGACTGGGTATTCTCCAGACAGCGTTACTGGGGAGAGCCTATTCCGATAATTCATTGTCCTTCCTGCGGCGATGTTCTTGTACCAGAGGAAGAGCTTCCGCTTGAGCTTCCGGAGGTTGACCGTTATGAGCCTACAGGTACGGGTGAGTCACCTCTTGCGGCAATTGACTCATGGGTAAACTGCAAGTGTCCTCAGTGCGGCGGCGATGCAAAGCGCGAAACGAATACCATGCCTCAGTGGGCAGGATCTTCATGGTATTTCCTTAGATATGTGGATGCAAAGAATGATAAGGAGCTTGTAAGCAGGGAAAAGGCTGATAAATATCTTCCGGTAGATATGTATATCGGAGGAGTGGAGCATGCGGTGCTTCACCTTCTCTATGCAAGATTCTGGACTAAGTTCCTTTATGATATAGGCGTAGTTGATTTTCAGGAGCCTTTCAAAAAGCTTTTCAATCAGGGAATGATAACCGGTAAGAACGGTATCAAGATGAGTAAGTCAAAGGGAAATGTTATTTCTCCTGATGACCTCGTTCGTGATTACGGCTGTGATTCGCTCAGAATGTATGAGCTTTTCGTAGGACCGCCTGAGCTTGACTCGGAATGGGACGACAAGGGAATTGACGGTGTTTATCGTTTCCTCTGTAAATTCTGGAACCTTGTAATGGATAATAAGGATAAGAATGCAGAGGCAAGCAGGGAGCTCGTTCGTGTTCGCCATCAGCTTATTGACACCATTGATACGAGACTTAAATCCTTCTCGCTCAATACCGTTATTTCAGGCTTTATGGAGTTTAATAACAAGCTCTGCAGGATGACAGAGGTTGACAGGGAAACACTTTCTGTATATGTGCAGCTCCTTGCACCATTTGCGCCTCACATTGCAGAGGAACTCTGGCAGCAGCTTGGTCATGAAAATTCCGTATTCGAAGCAGGCTGGCCTGTAGCTGATAGGGAGGCAATGAAGGAAGATACTAAGGAAATCGCCGTACAGGTAAACGGAAAAACAAGGGCTACGATTCAGATTTCGCTCAATGCTTCTAAGGAAGAGGTAATCGCACAGGCTAAGGAGTCTGTAGCTGCAAGGCTTTCCGGCGATATTGTGAAGGAAATCTATGTTCCCGGTAAAATTGTAAATATTGTCTGCAAGGGATAAACCAAAGGGGAGAATGATATTATGAAGAAGGTGAAATTTTTTCTTGCGGGGATAATGGCGGTCGTCATCATGCTTTCAGCGGTAGTTTATAATACGTCAGAGGTGAAAGCGGCAGAAACCATCGTATATACCTTTGAAGGGATACAGATACCTGAAGGGGCGGAAACAAGCCTTACGGTAGATGAAAACATGATGACGCTCTTTGCAATGGATAATTCCATGATTGATGCTTTTGTTTCTGCTGTTGCAGCAAAGTACAATTATGGAGCGAACCAGATAAACCAGACGGCGGAGAAGCAGTATATACTTGCAGTGCTTGCGGGTGTATTGCCGGGAGGACTCCATATACCCAGTTATATTCAGGTTGCAACGCCTTTCGGGGTAATGTATGGCAACGGAACATATATTGACATTGACAAGACCAATCAGAAACTGACCTATTATGAGAATGGTGCCGCCAAGTATATCTCTGATATCGTGACGGGTAATGTTTCGGCCGGTAACGATACTCCGAACGGAGTATACAAGATTGAGTACAAACAGCTCGACAGAACCCTTAAAGGTCCTGATTACGAGTCGTTTGTACACTATTGGATGCGTTTTGTGGGCAATGTAGGTATTCATGATGCTTCATGGAGGTCGGCATTTGGAGGAAATATCTACCTCACAAACGGTTCACATGGTTGTGTTAATGTTCCTCCCGTAATGATGCCGTATTTATACGAGTCATGTCCTGAAGGAACGGTTGTAGTAGTTAGAGAGTGATGGATTACGGGGCATAAAGATGCAGAACAGTGATGTAGAATTAACGAAATTAACAGATGTAAGCAAGAAAGATAAGTTGGTCAATAGACTTGTAAAGTCAAGAATATCTTATCTTGAACGCTGGGAGAAGGTATCTTTCTTTGAAAGACGGAAATACGGAGGAAAGAAGGAGATTTGTGTTATATACGTAAATGCAAATCAGATAGAGCAGGCGAGAGAAATTCTTGATGCTATGGAATATGAGAAATTCTCCGATGAAGAGGAAGAAAGGTTATAATATTTATGAATGCGGTTTATGAGAAGTTAAAGAAATGCTATGAGGAGATAAGGAAAAAGACGGATTTCGTTCCTGAAATAGCACTGGTTCTGGGTTCCGGACTCGGCAATTTTGCTGATAATATTGAAGTTGAAAAAGTTATAGATTATCGCGATATCGAGGGCTTTCCCGTTTCGACAGCTCCGGGGCATGCAGGGCAGTTTATATGCGGAACCATCGGAGGCAGGAAGATTATCTGCATGAAGGGCAGAATACATTATTATGAGGGTTATCCGATAACTGATGTGGTTCTTCCCGCAAGACTTATGCGTCTGATGGGTGCGAAAATTCTTTTCCTTACAAATGCTTCGGGTGGAATAAATCCAGACTTCAATATAGGAGATTTTATGATGATTACAGACCATATCTCATCATTTGTGCCAAATCCTCTTGTTGGAGAGAATATTCCTGAGCTCGGAGAGAGATTTCCTGATATGACATCTGTTTATGACCCGCATCTCTGTGATGCTTTAAAAGAGTCGGCAGAGGAGTCGGGAATATACCTTAAAGAAGGAACCTACGTCCAGACTTCGGGTCCTTCCTATGAGTCACCTGCCGAGATACAGATGTTTAAGCTTATGGGAGCTGATGCAGTCGGGATGAGTTCTGTGGTTGAAGCGATAGCGGCACATCATGCCGGAATGAGGGTATGCGGTGTGTCCTGCGTATCAAATCTTGCAGCGGGAATTGCCGACCACAAGCTTTCAGGGCAGGAGGTCATAGATGCCGGAAATGCAGCGGCACCTATGTTCAATAAGCTTGTTATAAATGCAATAAAGAGATTTTAAAAAGTGACAGCAGGGGAGAACTTTCCGGTAAAAGAAGTTTAACCCTGCTTTTTTATTAAAAGGAGGTTTTCCCATGAATATCAGATTCTACAATGCAAGAATACTCACTATGGCTGAGGGCGAAGGTCTTATAGAAAACGGAGAACTGCATGTCAGGGGCGACAGGATAACCTGTGTAGGTGAGCTTGAAAAAAGAGAAAAACGCACAAAGCAGTGGGACAGGGAAATCGATGTTAAAGGAAATCTACTTATGCCCGGATTTAAGAATGCCCATACACATTCTGCAATGACCTTCTTACGCTCACATGCTGATGATATGAAGCTTCAGGACTGGCTTACCAAGGCGGTTTTTCCTTATGAGGCAAAGCTTACGGGAGAAGATATTTATGACTGCACGAAGCTTGCGGTTTTAGAGTATCTTACAAGCGGAACAACTACCGTAGGAGATATGTACTTAAACGATGCGGCAGTCGCAAAAGCAATGGCAGAATCCGGTATGAGATGTGTCATGAGCAGCGCGATAAGCGGTGATGATGTTGAAAAAGCAGAAAGACTGAGAGAAGACTTTGCAAGATTTAATAAAGAAAATTCGCTTGTAAGCTTTAAGCTGGGGATTCATGCGGAGTATACCTGCTCAAAGGCATTTGTAGAGAGGGTGTCAGCGATTGCAAATGACTTAAAGCAGCCGGTATTTACCCATTGTTCCGAAACAAAAGCTGAAGTAGAGGGATGCAGGGAAAGATATGGACTTTCACCTGTGGAATTTCTGGACTCGGTGGGGATTTTTAATTATGGAGGAACCATTTACCATGGAGTGCATGTTGATGAGAAGGATATTGAAGTTCTGAAAAAACGCAATATCTCTGTAGTTACAAATCCCGCGTCAAACCTGAAGCTTGCAAGCGGTATCGCACCGATTACGAGCTATATGGAAGCAGGGGTTAATTTAGGAATAGGAACGGACGGACCTGCAAGCAATAACTGTCTTGATATGTTCAGGGAGATGTTTCTTGTGACGGCTTTGGGAAAGCTTCGTGAAAATGATGCGGCAGCGGTTGATGCGACAAGGGTTCTGAAAATGGCTGTAGGCGGCGGTGCAAGGGCAATGGGACTTGACAAATGTGACTGCCTGAAAAACGGAAAGAAAGCCGACCTGATAATGATTGATCTGACTCAGCCTAATATGCAGCCGATACACAATATTGCGAAGAACCTTGTATATTCGGGCTCGAAGTCTAATGTCATGATGACTATGATAAACGGAAAAATTCTTTACGAAAACGGAAAATTCCATATTGGAAGCTCGCCGGAGGAAATTTATAGAAACGTCGATAAAGTTTGCGAAAGGATTTTAAGGGATTGATGAATTCGTATATTACAGCGTCAGTCATTATCCTGATCATGATTGCCCTTTATTTAAAATACAGGATGGACTCGCTTTCCTTGGAAAGAAAGCTTGAAAAAGAACTCAGGGAAAAATATGGTAAAAAGACTGAAAGACGAAAGATTAGTCCTGAAGAATACGAAACGATAACTCATTATTACAGGTACAGGGCACAGGATGAAAAGAATGTCATAGACGATATAACATGGAATGACCTGAATCTTGATGATATCTACCTGTCCATGAATTACTGCTGTTCACAGCCGGGAGACGAGTACCTTTATGACCTTTTACACAGACCCTCCGGAGATGAAAGAAAGGTTAAGGAGAGGGGAAGGGTCAGTGACTGGTTTGACAGCCATGAAAAAGAAAGGGTTGAATTTCAAAAGGCACTGTCCCTTATTGGACGGACGGGAAAATATTCTCTGACCGATCATCTGATAAGGTTGGACGGGCTCAGGGAAGAAAGCAATTTATTCCACTATTTCTGTATAATATTAGGCATTGCAGCTATTGCAATGATATTTATAAATCCCCCTGTAGGATTTGTGATGATACTCGCGGTCACAGCTTTTAATGTTGGTACATATTTCAGAAGAAAAGGGGAAACCGATAAGTATTTAATATCATTTTCTTATATTGTTCGAATGCTCAGAAGCCTTAAGGGATTGATAGAGATTGACCATGAGGGTATCTCGGAATATATTCTTTCGATGAGGGAATCCTATAATGCCCTTAAAAATCTCGAAAGGGGAATGTTTCTTCTTCGGTCAGGGCATAGTCTTACGGGAAGCCTTGCGGAGCTTCCGCTGGATTATCTGAGGATTTTCTTTCACCTTGATATTATCAGATTTAATCAGATGCTTAGTCAGGTTAAAGAAAAAAAGAAGGATATTTTTCTGCTTGAAGAAAATGCCGGATTTCTGGATGCTATGATATCTGCTGCGCATTACAGGCATACTCTTGAAAAATCCTGCCGTCCTGAGTTTTTTGATTCGGGCAGTCGTGTATTCCGGGCAAAGGAGCTGATACATCCTCTCATAGATTCTGCTGTTCCCTCGGATATTGATACAGGGAAAGGCGTTCTCATAACCGGTTCAAATGCATCCGGTAAATCGACTTTTCTCAGAGCTGTTGCTCTTGCGGCAGTTATGGGACAGACAATTTATCTTGTTCCGGCTGAAAGCTGCCGGTTCAGTCCTTTCCGCATTTATTCATCTATGTCGATTCAGGACAGCGTTTTAAAGGGCGAGAGCTATTATATGGCAGAAATACGTGCCATGAAGCGTATCCTTGATGCGGTGGAAACGGATCAAGGTCTACCTGTTTTATGTTTTGTGGATGAAATATTAAAGGGTACGAATACGATTGAGAGGGTTGCGGCAGGGGCTCAGATACTTAAAAATCTTGCGTTATCAAACTGCCTTCTTTTTGCTGCCACGCATGATATTGAGCTCACCTATATGCTTGAAGATTATATGGATAATTATAATTTTTCGGAAACCGCAGATGATAAGGGCATCAGTTTTGACTATGTCTTAAGAAACGGACGGGCAGAATCGCGTGATGCGATAAGGCTTCTTGAAATGATAGGTTATGATTCGAATATCACAAAAGCGGCATTTGATTCTTCGGAAAACTATGTTAGGACGGGAAGATGGAATAAAGTGTAAGGGGATGAAAATTTATGAAGGAAATTCTGATAAGTTCGATAGAAGGCATAAAGATAGGTCAGGCAGAAAATAAGAAAGCGGGTACAGGATGTACTGTATTGCTTGCAGAAGACGGAATGAGAGCCGGACTTGATGTAAGGGGAGGAGGACCTGCATCAAGAGAAAGTCAGTTATTAAATCCTCTGATGGCGGCACAGTTTATCCATGCCATTGTACTCGCAGGCGGAAGTGCATTCGGTCTGGGTACTGCAAACGGTGTAATGGATTTTCTTGAAAAGAAGGGGATAGGTTTCGATGTTGGTGTAACAAAGGTTCCGCTTGTTGCACAGTCCGACCTTTTTGACCTTACTGTTGGAGATGCAGGAGTAAGACCGGATGCGGCAATGGGATATGAAGCGGCAGAAAAAGCTTTTTCGGGCGGAAATTATAAGAATGGTAATTTTGGTGCCGGCTGCGGTGCTACTGTCGGAAAATCTGCCGGAATGGAATATTGCATGAAAAGTGGCATTGGCAGCTATGCGGTTCAGATTGGGGACTTAAAAATAGGTGCAGTTGTAGCAGTGAATGCACTTGGAGATATTTATGACCATAAAAGCGGAAGAAAAATAGCAGGTCTTTTGACTGAGGATAAAAAATCCTTCAGAAGCAGCGTTGATTTAATGAAATCGGCTATCGAACCGATAGAGAATAAATTCGTAGGAAACACAACTATCGGTGCTGTCATAACCAATGCCGATCTTGATAAGACTGCACTTTGCAAGATAGCGGGAATGGCACATGACGGCTATGCACGTTCCATAAATCCTGTTCACACCTCTGCTGATGGAGACAGTCTTTATGCGGTATCCGTCGGCAGGGTGCGTGCTGACAGGGATCTGGTCGGTACATTAGCAGCTGAGGTTGTCAGTGAGGCAATCATTAAAGCTGTGTTAAGCGCGGAGACTGCCTATGGCTACCCCGCTGCCTCGGCTATAACAGCCTGAAAGCTTAAAAATTGTTTTTTTGACTAAAAATAAATGTATGTGATATAATTGTCACTAATTTTTATTTTTGAAAGGAAATTTGTAAATGAGTAGTAATTCGGATAAGAAAAAAAATTCTGCTTTCAGTACGACAAACATTCTTCTTGCCTGTATACTGGCAGTAGTTCTTGCCGTTGCGGTCTTTGTTGTAAAGACGGAGCTTGGTAAGGCTGCAACAGGAAGCGAAACAGCAACGGAAGAGTCATCCATAAACATAGCAGAGTCTTCGAAAGAAGCTTCGGAGGAAAAATCTGATAAAGAAGCCTCTGATAAAGCTTCTGAAAAGACAGGGGATGATGAAAAAGAAAAGGAAAGCAATACCGTAAGCTGGAATGAATCGGAAGAAAGCGAAGAGAACAGCGGAAGCAGCGAAGCCGAGGAAGAAAAGGTCGAGAGCATTAGCCTTGAAGATTTTACAAAAAATAATTCATCGCTTCCTTTTGAAAAAGATGATGATGACATGATAATTGCCTTTGATACAGACGATACGCTTCTTGTTCCTTCGTCGGATGAGGAGATAGAAGGAGCGATAGAGGCTATTAATCATCTCGAGGATGATGGATATCATTGGTGCATCGTGTCTGCAAATGCTGATGACGATAAACCGGCAAGAATACAGGAAAATATTTTAGACCTGATTGATTCGGATGATCATTATCTGGGATTTTACATAGTTAATCCCGGACGTGACCGTTTTACCTGGTGCAATGAGAATAGAGTTGATGTCCTTGTTGATGATAACAAGGATACGGCAAAGTTTGCAGATGAATATCGTTTCCATATGCTTCTTGTAGACGGTTCGGGTGTGGAGGAAAGCCAGTTCCTGCATCCTATGAAGGGTTCAAGTCCTTATAACGGCTTCAAAAGTTATCTGAGGTCAATAAAGCTCCTTAAAAGCCTCTGATTCCTATAAATGTACGACAGATATCAGAAATCAGAAAATAATTGCAACAGTTAATAAGATTAGTCTTGAAGTATCATTATGATTTTGATAATATAGTTAAGATGTGCCATGTATTAAAGTAAACACAATAATTGACTGTGTCCTTTAGTCATAGGTGCATAAAGTAATGAATCAGGAAGGTAGAAGGAGAGATGAAATCCAAAGGAACAAAGGGCGGTATATTTGTATTCATACTAATTACGCTCCTGCTGGGACTTCTGGCTGCGTTTGGCCTGGGAGACCAGTTAAAAGGTATCAGGGAAATGCGCTTCGGTATCGATATTCGAGGCGGTGTAGAGGCTGTATTTAAGCCGGAGACAGAGGAAGCGGTTACTTCGGATGAGCTCGATTCGGCACGTTCAATTATAGAAACGCGACTGGATGGTGAAAATATAACCGACAGAGAAGTTACCATTGACAAAGACGGTGGATATATCATAGTCAGATTCCCATGGAAGTCTGACGAAAAGGATTTTAATCCTGAAGCCGCAATTTCGGAGCTTGGTGAGATGGCACAGCTTACCTTCCGCGACCCGAGCGGCAACGTTATGGTAGAAGGTAAGAATGTTAAGTCAGCAAGTGCAGAGGCACGTACCGAGAATGGAATTACAGAATACGTGGTTTCGCTTGTGTTTGACAGTGAGGGAGCTGAATTATTCCAGTCTGCTACAGGAAGCCTTATCGGTCAGCAGATGGGAATCTACATGGATGAGACACTTCTTTCAAATCCAGTAGTACAGACAGAGATTTCGGGTGGAGAAGCAGTTATCACCGGAATGGACTCCTATGAAGAAGCAAAGAGCCTTGCAGTTAAAATAAATGCAGGTGCACTTCCTTTCTCACTTGAAACGAGAAGTTTCAGTACCATAAGTCCTTCACTTGGGGCAAATGCCCTTGAAGTCATGATTTATGCAGGAATTGCCGCATTCGTACTTGTATGTCTCTTCATGCTTGTATATTACAGACTGCCCGGTTTCGTGGCATGCCTTATGCTTATATTCCAGATGCTTTTACAGCTTCTTGCAGTATCGATTTCGCAGTATACACTGACACTCCCCGGTATTGCCGGTATCATCCTTTCGGTAGGTATGGCGGTTGATGCGAACGTTATTATAGCAGAACGTATTTCCGAGGAGCTTGCCAAGGGTGAGACAATAAAAACAGCAGTATATTCCGGTTACAAGAAGGCATTTATCGCCGTATTGGATGGAAATATAACAACGGCAATCGTAGCTGTTGTTCTCATGATAGCCGGAACAGGAACAATGATTTCCTTCGGTTTTACTCTTCTTGTAGGTGTGCTTGTTAACTGCTTTATAGGTGTGCCTGTATCAAGGACTATAATGAATTCACTTCTTGCGTACAATGGTATGAACAAAGAAGGATTTTTCAAGCCTAAAAAAGAGAAGAAAGAGTTCAGACTCTTTGAAAACAAGAAAGTTGCACTCGTTATCTCGCTTATTGTATTTGTCGCAGGTATAGCGGCTATATGTGTGAAGGGCGTAAAGCTTGATACACAGTTCAAGGGAGGTACAGTGCTTGAGTATTCACTCAGTCAGAACGGAATTGATGATGCAGCAATAAAGGCTTCCGTTGATTCGACAGTAAATCGTAATGCGACGATTCAGATGTCAACAAGCGCAGGAAATGATATAACTACTCTTGTTGTAACGATGACAGGTAATGAAGGTCTTACGCCGGAAGAGCTTACAGAAGTTAATAACGCAGTAGGAGCAACAATTGGTATTGATAACCTTGAGCCCAGCCAGACTTACGTTGTGGAGCCTTATATCGGAGCTAAGGCTTTGAGAAATGCTATTATTGCCATTGTTGTTTCATTTGCACTTATTCTCCTCTATATAGGAATAAGATTTGCGGCACTTTCAGGACTTTCAGCAGGTCTGACAGCTATACTCGCCCTGCTTCATGATGTATGTATCGTTATATTTGCTTTTGCCGCTTTCGGAATACCGATTGGAAACTCTTTCGTAGCGGTAGTACTTACAGTTATCGGTTACTCTATCAACGATACCATCGTTGTATATGACAGGATAAGAGAGAACAGAAATGCACATGCGAGCATGCCTTATCCTGAACTTATCGATAAGAGTGTCTCACAGGTTATCGGACGTTCTATCAATACATCGGTAACAACAATTGTCTGCGTAATAATTATTCTTGTCGCAGCAGTTATGTACAGAATAACATCTATTTATGAATTTGCTCTTCCTATGACCTTCGGTCTTGTAAGCGGCTGCTATTCATCACTTGGTATTGCAGCTATTCTCTGGGGTATATGGAAGACAAGAGGATCTAAGAATTAATTATGTTTTTTAAGTATTTAACAACTTTTTTAATCTCGATGGTGCCTATAGTTGAGCTCAGGGGTGCGCTTCCCTATGCGATAGGATTTGGAATTCCTACACTTCAGGCTTTGATTATTTGTGTTATAGGTAATATGATTCCTGTACCATTCATATATCTTTTTGCAAGACGTATACTTGAATGGGGAAAAGACAAGAAGCTTATAGGTTCTTTCTTCACATGGTGTCTTGAAAAAGGTGAAAAGGCAGGTAAGAAGCTGAATTCTGACGGTCATGGTGCTTATATTGGTTTAGCTCTCTTCGTCGGCATTCCGTTACCGGGAACAGGAGCATGGACGGGAATGCTCGCAGCAAGCTTTCTTGATATGGATTTCAAGAAGAGTACGGCGGCTGTTCTTTCGGGAGTGCTTCTTGCAGGAATAATAATCGGTGCAGTTTCACTTGGCGCATTTGGTGCTATCAGAGCTGTTGCATAAAATAATGGGGGAAGATGATAAAGTATTTTGTCATCTTCTCCTTTTTTTATGCTATTATAGTGGTATCGAAAAACGGAGGTCAATAAGAAATGAATTTACCGTCAGACCCGGTTATGCTAATGAGTGTTGTCAATGTTGCGTTGAGGGACAGATTTCCCAGTCTGGAAAGATTCTGTAAGGCAAATAATATCTCAGAAGATGAGATCAGGACAAGACTGGCAGCGATTAACTATGAATATGATGAGGAGTTGAATCAGTTCAAATAATGGATATCTTCGAATATATGAGAGAAAACAGCATGGAGAAGGAATCGCCTCTCGCTGCAAGGCTCCGTCCCACATCGCTTGATGAAATAGTCGGACAGGAGCATATTGTCGGAAAGGATAAGATGCTTTATCGTGCTATAAAGGCTGACAAGCTTTCTTCCATAATCCTTTACGGACCGCCGGGAACAGGTAAAACGACAATTGCAAAGGTGATCGCAAATACGACAAAGGCCGAGTTCGTACAGCTCAATGCTACGGTGGCGGGCAAGAAGGATATGGAAGGTGTTGTAGAGGCTGCGAAACAATGTCGTGGTATGTATCAGAGGAAGACAATTCTTTTTATAGACGAGATACATAGATTCAACAAGGGACAGCAGGATTATCTCCTGCCTTTTGTCGAAGACGGCACAGTAATCCTTGTCGGTGCAACCACAGAAAATCCTTTTTTTGAAGTTAATGGAGCTTTGATTTCGAGATCGGTAATTTTTGAATTAAAACCGTTATCAGTTGAAGATATCAGAAATCTGATAAAAAGAGCCATAAGTGATAAGGAAAAAGGACTCGGAGCCTATAATGCGGAGATTGATGAGGAAGCCTTGGATTTTCTTGCTTCCATGTCAAACGGGGATGCGCGTTCTGCCCTCAATGCCATAGAGCTTGCCGTAATGACAACTGATAAAGCCGCGGATGGTAAAATACATATTGATATAAATACAGCTTCCGAGTGCATTCAGAAAAAAGTGCTTAGATATGACAGAGACGGTGATAATCATTATGATACAATTTCTGCTTTTATCAAGAGCATGAGGGGATCTGATCCCGATGCAGCTGTATTTTACCTTGCAAAAATGCTTAATGCAGGAGAGGATATTAAATTTATTGCAAGACGAATGGTCATATGTGCTTCCGAAGATGTCGGAAATGCCGATCCGCAGGCACTGCAGGTTGCGGTGGCGGCTTTTCTTGCAGCAGAGAGGATAGGTATGCCGGAGGCGAGAATAATACTGTCGCAGGCGGTTACTTATATAGCGACGGCACCTAAGAGCAATGCGGCTTATCTTGCAATTGATGAGGCTATGAAGACCGAACAGGAGACGGAGAGAGTGACGATTCCGGCACATTTACAGGATTCGCATTATAAAAATGCGGGAAAGCTGGGACATGGCATAGGCTACAAATATGCGCATGATTATCCCAACCATTATGTAAAACAACAATATCTTCCTTATGAGCTTGACGGAAAGGAATTCTATTCCCCTACAGGAATGGGTTATGAGAAAAAAATAAGAGAACACATGAAAGCATTGAAAAGAGAAGGAGGAAACGGAGATGGCACATGAATGGCTGGATGATGCCTGTTTTTATGAAATTTATCCACAGTCTTTCTGCGACAGCAATTCAGACGGGATTGGTGATTTAAGAGGTATAATCAGAAAACTTGATTATATTCTGGATGTGGGATGCAATGCTATATGGCTTAATCCTGTATTTGATTCACCATTTGTGGATGCCGGTTATGATGTTCGTGATTATTACAGGATTGCGCCGAGATATGGTACAAATGAAGACATGAAAAGGCTTTTCAGGGAGGCTCACAGAAGGGATATGCATGTCCTTCTTGACCTTGTTCCCGGACATACTTCTGCGGACTGCAAATGGTTCAGGGAGTCTTCGAAGGCTGAAAAAAATGAATATACTGACAGATATATCTGGACAGACAATATCTGGAGTGAACCCGAAAAAAAGGTAACAAACATAACCGGTTATATAAGGGGAGAAAGTGAAAGAAATGGTGCTGCGGCAGTTAACTTCTTCTCGGCTCAGCCGGCTTTGAACTATGGCTTTGCAAGAACCGATGAATCATGGCAGCAGAGCGTGGATGCCGAGGGACCCATGGCGACAAGGGAAGCTCTTAAGGATATAATGCGCTTCTGGCTTGATATGGGCTGTGACGGTTTTCGCGTGGATATGGCGATGTCGCTGGTAAAGAATGATGATGACCAGTCTGCTACGATAAAGCTCTGGCAGGATTTCAGGGAGTTCCTTGATCGTGAATATCCTGAAGCTGTTATGGTCTCGGAGTGGGGACAGCCTGACAAGTCGCTTGAAGGCGGTTTCCACATGGATTTTCTTCTCCATTTTGGCCCGTCAAACTATCTTGACCTTTTCAGAGTTGATAATCCTTATTTCAGCAGAGACGGAAAGGGAGATGCTGCCGTATTTTTTGAAAAATATATGAGAAGCAAGCATCTTGCAGACAAGGGTGATGGTCTTATCTGTATACCTTCCGGAAACCATGACATGGTGAGACTTTCACACAAGCTTGATATGGAGGAAATGAAGATTGTCTTTGCGTTCCTGCTTTCAATGCCGGGCGTTCCTTTTATTTATTACGGTGATGAAATTGGAATGAATTACCTTGAAGGAATAAAGTCTGTAGAGGGAGGCTTTGAAAGAACCGGTTCGAGAAGCCCTATGCAGTGGAATCATTCGACAAATGCCGGATTTTCAACTGCACCGCCCGAAGAGCTTTACATAATGCTTGATCCTGCAAATAATAGACCGAATGTGGAAGATGAGCTCAGAGATCAGGATTCGCTCTTAAGTACTGTTATGGAGCTGACAAGAATCAGGGCTGAGCATCCGTCGCTTCACAACAGAAGCAATTTCAAGCTTCTGCATTGTGAGAAGAATAGCTATCCGCTGATTTACGAACGCTCCTGCGATAAAGAAGGAAGCATTGTTGTAGTTCTGAATCCCTCGGATAAGACAATCGAAACCGATTTCTCACTTCCTGAGGACTGTAAAACAATATATAGCTACGGAGGAAGCCTTAAGCGCGGAAACGGAATTATCGAGGTTCCGGGCGCGAGTGCGAACTTTGTATTAGTCTACAGTTCCTAAGGATTTGACCATAAATAAAGACGGGACGTTACAAACCTTGTAAACGTTCCGTCTTTATTGTGTAAAATAAATTTTTCACAGACAATACGAAAAACTTATGAACAGGTCTTTACTCACAGCTCCTTATACACTCATCTATTATTTCTATGGTTTCATCTTTTGAATATACAATATCCGAACACAGGAAGGGGCTGGTTGCACTGTATTCAAGGAAATCAACAAATGCCTCCATAAGAGTAGGTTCATTCATGTAAAATACCCTAAATCTGCTGTCCTTGTGATTTACATAGGATATTGCAAGCCTGTTCTCCTGGGTTACCTGAACACTTATATTTGGATTCATGGGAAAGGTAAGCTCATTAATAGCACGAATAACATATCCAAGTCTCAGGCAGTCTTCACGCAGTCGTTCCAAAGCCTTTTTTCGGAGTGATTTATCGAGTGTCGGTACAATGTCCTTCGGAAAATTTGTTACTACACCGTCTCTTGAAAATAGCTCCAATCCGTATTTTGAAAAAAAGCTTATATGTGAATCAATCTTTTTTCTGCTGTCTGCATTATAGTTGGCGGCTTTCAATATCATTTCGCGCATTTCGTCCGAAACCTTTATGCTCGAGATTACTTCATCGAAGTCAAAGAGGCTGAAAAGCCATGGCTGAGAGCCGAATTTACAAAAGCCCGATCTCTTTATATTACTCGGAGGAAAATACTCGGACAGACGTTTTATGCTGGAAGTTGAATGTACGAGTTTTTCAGCCGATTTAATTACATCGTTGAAGTGTTCACGATATTCATCAATCATGCTTTGATCTTTAATAAATACAGCTTTATTATAGTCAATTGACAGAAGTACAAGACAGTTCCCTATGATCATGTAATACGGGAACATGATCTGGCTCTGACTCGTCAGGGGCGACGTAACATAAGTGAAATAAACATCATAATCAATATATTCAGTGAATGCCAGAGGAAGAACGTGTGAGAGTATCGACAGGTTATAGTTGATATCGTTATCTTTTCCCGGATTCTTGATAAAATGTGTCAGGTGCCGAATACGCAGGCTTGAGGACTGCTTTAAGGTAAAATGCTTAAAAAAATCGGATACAAAATCACCCGTAAAAGGCGCAAATACAGAAATATCATTGTTTGACCGGGAAAGAAAGGTCGCAACCATCTGGTGAGCGATTTCGAATTTTCCATGATAAATATTATATTCGCCGGGTGCCGGATTTTCGAAGACGGGTTCTTTGATTTCGGGTTCGTCAGGAATAAAAGGCACCTTGACGAATCCGGGTTTATATACCCGCTTCAGGAGCTTAAGCATATACTGGCGGCGTTCATAGAGCGATTCGCCGGATGAAGTTATCTCGTAGGTTTTCCAGAGACCTTCTTTCTGTTCGTTAGTAAGTTTGAGAAAGGGGAGCAGTTTTTCAATATTGTGCTGCTCAGGAAGCCGGTTAGCGTTTATCATTCGGACTATTGAGGTTCGGTTAACACCGGACAGGGTCGCAAGTTTGTTTACCGAGTAACCGCTTTCTTCGATATATTGGTTCAGTTTGTCACCGAGAATTGACATTTTTGCCTCCAAAAAGAATTTATGTATAAATATAAAAACAAAATTTGAAAAATTGCGTTAAAATGTGTTATTTTTGGTCATAAATCAGTCAAATTCAGTTATTTTCTAATTATATTTTAATTTGTAGCAAGCACAGTTGCAAGCACATATTGAATTATTTTCGACAAATTGTTAGTATACAATCTGTGATTAGGGTGTAGTTTTAATTATAAATCAGCTGTAGGTGAAGGGGAAGACCGACAGCGGGAGATTCAATGACACTGAGGGGTGTATATTGAACGTTATATAAACAAAGGACCTTCAGGGATAGGGGAAATCCTTGAAGGTCTTTTGGTATTTATATGAATTTGCCTTTTCTGCTTTCAAAGAAATCATCGACAGCCTTGTGAATTTCACCGGGCTTCATGGTCTTTAAGAGATAACCGTCAGGTTTGAGGGCAAGCACCTTCATTACGCTTTCCTTGTCACCTTTACCGGTCAGGAAAATTACAGGCGTGTTGCTGGTGGTGGTTTCGTTCCGTATCATTTCGAGTATCTGGGGACCGCTTGCCACAGGCATTTCGTAGTCTAAGAGAATGAGGTCGGGAGTGTGCTTTGCAAGATAGGTGATGGCATTCATCCCGGAACTGACCATAGTTACCCTATAGGTGTCTGAAAGCCAGTTGTGGACAGCACGAAGGAAGGTCCCGTCATCATCAACAACGAGGATACTTTTTCTTCTTTCGCTTTCATTTCGTATATCAGAAATAGTGGTTATTAAATCCTTTACGTTTATGGGGCGTTCAAAGGTATGTGTAACCACATCGGAGGCAAATGCCTTTTTTGCCTCTTCGATTTCAACCTTAGAGCCTATCAGATAGAGATATTTTTCCTCTTCAATACATATATCACGCAGATATACCATGACATCCTTGATTTCATCGATAAAATCGCCTAAATAAAATATGACCTGGTCAGACTTTGGCAGTTTTAGCTTCAAGTCGTCCACTGTTGTTTCAGAAGTGATTATATTATAGCCTGATTCAATAAGCTTATCAATAATTGTGCTCACGAGAAATGACTGTTTTCTGTTGATTAAAATGATTTGCTTAGTCTTGTCTTCCATAAGGGACCTCCGCTTTCCGGAAAAAGTAACGTAACAGTTCCTACGAACAGCTTTCAAATATTTATCGACAGAAAGGACAGATTTGAATAGGTAATTATATTTCAAATTTAAAAACAATTATTGGATGAATTGTGATACAATGGTAAAAGCCAAATCTGCATAAAGAGGTTAACAAGGTGAAATCGATAATAAAAAAAGAAGAGTACGAAGAAATATACAGAATGCTTGATGAGGTGTCGCCTGTGGATTTTGATTGCGGTACAATCTGCGGTGCGCTTTGCTGTCAGGATATAGAAGGCTATGAGATGGGGATGTATCTGCTTCCGGGTGAGGAAAAAGTTCATGACAGGCATGATTCGTGGATGATATGGTCCAAGGAAAAAGCCGAAGATTTTGAATTTCCCGATTCGTGGAAGGGAGCCCTTTACTTTCTGAAATGTGCAGATCCGGCAAATTGCAAAAGAGAAAAGAGACCGATACAGTGCAGGTCATTTCCGCTTCTGCCTGATATAAATGAGAATGGAGAACTCTCCCTTGTGTTTGATGACACTCCGCTTCCTTATTCGTGTCCGCTCATCGAGTCAAAGACCGAGTTAAACAAGGATTTTATCGAGGTCACAAAAAAGGCTTGGGAAAAACTGATAAAAGATCCTTTAATTTATGATTATGTTAAGGAGGAATCTGACAAGAGGAGGATAATAAGCTGATGTGCCATAAAATAGTTTCTTTACTTGCAATGTTTATAATGATAATGCTTCTTTGCAGCGGATGTGCATCAAAAGCAGCGGAAGAAACTGTTTCGGAGGAGTCATTCCGGACTGCCTCAGAGAGCATTTCCGAAAATGTTTCGGATGATGATGCGGATGATTCAGAAGTTAAGCCGGAAGAGGTTGTCAGTGAAAATGATATTTCCGCAACAGAGAACGGTTTAAGCGAAGAAGCTACAGAGGAAATGGTCATAATCGATGGTGATGAGATAGTCACTGTAGATGAGGAAGAGGTTTATGAGGGTGAAGAGGAGACGGAGGAAGCACTTCAGATAAAGGATGTAAAGGATGATAATTCAGCGCTTCCCTTCGATACTGAGGTTCCGATATTTGCCTTTGATACTGATTATACCCTTTACAGCTCGGAATCGGGAAAAGTCAGAAGCGGTGCGATAGATGCAATCAAATATCTTGTGAACAGAGGATTTAAATGGTGCATTATCTCAGTGGATTATGAAAACAGCAAGGAAGGCAGACTGCAGGGCGAGATACTCGGTGAACTGAATGATACAGACAGCTATCTGGGATTTTATGTGGTTAATTCGGGCGCAGAACGTTATCAGTGGTGTATA
>CAJOPI010000175.1 GCA_905236275.1 uncultured Lachnospiraceae bacterium
CGGAGAGGATGGGATTCGAACCCATGTGGCGTTGCCGCCAAACGGTTTTCAAGACCGCCTCGTTATGACCACTTCGATACCTCTCCATGTACGCTCTAAAAAGCTTTATTTATCAAGCTTTCAGGGCTTTTTTTGTTTTGCGCTCTTGCGTCGCGCAGATAATATATTACCAATTCTCATTCTCCTTGTCAACAACTTTTTTAAAAAATTTTGATTTTTTTTGATTTTTCTTTCAAAATCCCCATTTTAAGCACTTTCAGGACTCACCCACCATTTTCCTTTGCTTGACAATAAATAATGTAAGTTGATAATATATGTAAGGTTTTTTATTTGATTTTTTATGAGGTTTGTTTATAAAGACTTAAGACCTCTAAGGACTTTGATATGTACAGAAAGATTTCAGTTATTGATTATTTAGAAGAAAATGCAGTAAATATTCCGGACAAGACAGCTGTTTCCGAAGAAAATGACAGCCTCAGCTGGCTGGAATTAAGAAACAAAGCCCGCGAGCGTGCCTTTGCGCTAAGGAACGGCACGGACCTTTCCAGCAGGAAAAGTCCGATCGTTATCTTCATGGATAAGTCGATAAGTCATGTGGTTAGTATTTACGCGGCTCTTTACAGCGGCAGTTTTTATGTACCGGTTGATATAACAACCCCTATCGAAAGGCTGAACAGTATCTTAGAAACCCTGCAGGATTACAGAATACTCACAAGCAGAACAGATTCCGATAAACTGCTAAAATCCGGATATGCCGGCGATTATCTTTTATATGAAGAGCTTCTTGAAGAAGGCGCGGGAAATTCCGACTCTCAGGAGCTTACTTCCGCGCTGTCTTCACTTACCGACAGCAGCCTTATGTACATCATATTTACTTCGGGTTCTACCGGTATTCCAAAAGGAGTTGCCGTAAGGCACAGAAGCGTTATCGATTATATCAACAGCTTTATGGATGAGGTAGGGATGATGTCCGATGATGTCTGCGGCAACCAGGCACCTTTTTATTCTGATATGTCCTTAAAGGATTTATACATGACGCTTGCATCAGGAGCCGAGCTCTGTCTGATTCCAACCAGGTATTTTTCTTTTCCTGTGAAGCTGCTTCAGTACATGGACGAGAAGAAGGTGACCTATTGTATGTGGGTACCTACGGTTTACCGCATTGTCGCTCAATTTAAGGCTCTTTCCAAAATCAGACCTTCTTCCATAAGAACTCTTTGTTTCTCGGGTGAATCCATGCAGCTTCCGGTTTTTGATTATTGGAAAAGCTTTTATCCTGATATTGATTACTGGCAGTTCTATGGGCCTTCGGAAATAACCGGTTCCTGCAGCTATTACAAAGTAGACAACAGCAGAGAATACAACGGGCTCATACCTATCGGTAAACCATATAAAAACACAGGAATAATTCTTTTAGACGGAGATGAAATTATTCCGGACACTGACATTTCCCGAAAAGGCGAAATCTGCGTGTACGGAACCTGTCTTGCCGCCGGATACTATAATAATCCGGAAAAAACCTCTGCCGCTTTTACGGATCTTCCAGCCGAACTTGGCTATAACGAAAAGATGTATCATACCGGCGACCTTGCATACAGGGATAGCGAAGGCAACTTTGTTTTTTCAGGACGTATGGACTATCAGGTAAAACATATGGGCAAACGTATCGAACTCGGAGAGATTGAAAATGCAGTCGAATCCCTTGATAAAGTCGATGCCTGCTGCTGTGTTCATAACAAAAAAAGAGATGCGCTGGTACTCTATTATATCGGGCAGTTAAGCGAGAAAGAATTAATGCTCGCATTGGATACAAAGCTCCCGCCTTATATGATACCAACCGTCATCAATAAAGTTGACTCTCTTCCACAGCTTCCTAACGGAAAGCTTAACCGTAAGCTGCTCGAAGAAAAAGAAAACAGTAAGGAACTGTAGATAAATAACATGTACAATTGCGCAGGATAAACTTTCAATTGCAAGGAAGAAGAATGAAGCGTAGCGAGCTACGCTGATTGACGATAACGCAGCAAGTGGAAGTTTATACAAGCAAGTGTGCATAAGTTATTTATCTA
>CAJOPI010000176.1 GCA_905236275.1 uncultured Lachnospiraceae bacterium
AGGAAGAAGCCTGAGCTTAAGAAAAAAGTCGATCAGGCAATGAACCGCATAATATATGAGGTTCCCAATTATGTTGTTGATTTAAGGAACAAATATATTGGGAAGGTAAATTCGGGTGTAGCTATCACCAATGAAGAGGTGGATTTCTTAAAGAAAAGATTTCCGGATGATATCATCAGGGTTGCCGTAATGAGTGATGACCCGCCCTATTATTCCCTTTACGAGAATGAAGAAAAAGGAATAATTCCCGAATATTATTGGGCAATTTCGGAAAAGATAAGAGGGGAAGGCGAGAATATCAGATTCAGCTTTATTCCCTATGACGGTCCGAAAGAAATGTTCGAGGGAGTCTTAAAAGGTGAGGCTGACATAGTCGGCTTTACCTCCATGGATGCGACGGATGCCTCCTCACTCGGATTTCTTCTGACTACTTCCTACAAGAACCAGACAATGGTTATAATAATGCCGTCCGGAAAGAGACTGTTTTCAGGCAGGGCAAAGCTGACTGCCGAATCAGCCTCGGATGACGGCGGGGCTGAAGAAGCGGTTATAATAGCGGCACAGGAAGTTGATTCACCGAATATAAGGCATTATCTGGAAAACAATGGGATGGATTTCGAGGTTTCGGAATTCAGAAGTCTGGAGGAGTGCTATAAAGCCGTTGCGGAGTCAGGACTTGATGCGATGTCAACCTCTCTTGTGAAGGCAACCTGGCTTTTGAACCAGCACCGCTCCGGAACCTTCAGGATTGTTCCGGTTGACAGCAGCGGCTGGACCCTGTCAGGTGCCGTAAGACCTGAGGATTATCTGCTGGCATCGGTTATTTCAAAGGCGGCAATGCAGTCGACGAAAGAGCTGATTTCGATAGAGTCGGAAAACTGTGAAGCGGATACAGGTCTTATCACGCTGATGCAGAGGCTTCCGATGAAGGTCATGATATTCCTTTTTGCGACTGTCGTTTTGATAGTGGCTGTTGTGACAATGCTTGTTGCTTATACCATGCATATTCGTGTCACGAAGGCTATGGACGAGAAAGTGATAGATTCGCAGAACCGGCTGCTGGAATCCTACCGCTATGACCATGTCACAGGTCTCCTTAACCGTGAAACCCTTATAAGGCAGATGGAGGAAAATCTGACCGATGAAAATTATGCGGTAGTGCTTTTCGAACTGGATAATTTCAGGGAAATAAACGAAACCTACAGCTTCGAGGATGGAAACTTAGTACTTAAGGACATTGCGGAAAGACTGCGGAAATTCTGCGGCTACAGGGTTGAAGAGAGGATACCCGCAAGGTATGGCGGGGCGGAATTTATACTGGTCCTTATAAGGGAAGAGGCAGAGAAGGCTGAAAAAATCGCGAAGAGTATCGCAGGGCTTTCGAAAAGGCCTACAGTGATAAGGGGATTCCTTAAGGTTGCGGGAATCGAAGATGACAGCGAGAAAATCTGGTTTCATATAAAGTCCGGAATAGCTTATTCGAATGGGCAGTATTCTTTTGATGAAACTCTGAGAAATGCAGGGATAGCCCTTACAGACGCGAAAAATACCAAGGATAATTCTGTGGTCGTTTATGAAGAGGAGCTTAAAAACAAGCTCTCAAAGATAAATGATATTAAGGCGGCAATAATCGATGCGCTTGAAAATGACGGCTTCTACATGATGTATCAGCCACAGATAGAGATGGGAAATATGGAGGTCTGTGGATTTGAAGCTCTGGTCAGAATGAAGAGGGGCGGTATTTATCCCGGACAGTTTATCGCGCTTGCCGAGTCACAGGGTTATATAAAACAAATTGGCAGGAAAACGACAGAGCTTGTGATTAAGCAGCTTGCGAAATGGAAGGCAGAGGGAAAGAAGCTTTTACCTGTTTCGGTGAATTTTTCGAGTAACCAGCTTAACGATATGGGTTATGTCGATTACCTGTTGGAGCTTTGCAATAAATATGGGGTTGATACATCCCTTATCGAGATAGAAATAACGGAGAGCCTCCTGCTTAAGCAGGACAGTCAGGCGGCAAAGTTTTTCGAAAAGCTGAAAATGGCCGGAATAACGATGCTTCTTGATGATTTTGGTACGGGATACTCGTCGCTTCGTTATCTGACCTATATTCCGGTAAGCTATGTAAAGCTTGATAAATCAATAGTGGATGCGTGTCTCAACAAGGCTGAGACTGAAGCGGGAGTCAATACAAATGCGTTTATCAGCGGCATTATCAAGCTGACTCATGATATTGGCAAGAAGATCATCGTTGAAGGAGTAGAAGAAGAGTGGCAGATGAAGCTCTTAAAAGAGTACGGCTGTGATACGATTCAGGGATATTATTTCTCGAAGCCTTTGCTGCCGTCGGATGCGATTGATTTTAAGATTGGAAGATAATTGAAGAGATTGATGTTAAAAATGGGCACCGGCATTCCGGTACCCATTTTTTCTGTCGATAAAACTGCCGATATGTGCTACAATACTTTAGTCTGATAAATTTTATGATGTAAGGGTCAAAAGTAAATTTTGCCCCTTACTGATGTCACGGATTGCTTCATTGCTACGCGATTCCCGCAATCCTAAAACACTCGCATTCAGCGTAATAACGCTACTTGCTCGTGTTTTGCGGGTCCCAAGGTCTCAATCCTCTTTGTGCAAGCACAATCGGATTTTGACCTTTTGA
>CAJOPI010000177.1 GCA_905236275.1 uncultured Lachnospiraceae bacterium
CTTAATGATTTCCTCAGCTTCAGCTCTAAGATCCTCCGAAGTCTCCATATCCGGAGGCGCAGCCTCATATTCCGGCTGCTCTCCGTCCTCGGTCAGAAGTTCAACCCTTTCGGCATTCAGACCTTCCGAGAAACCGTCAGGGTCAACTTCCTCATTTTCCATATCTCTTAATATCTTATTGATCTTCTCCGCCACCTGACCATTAGAATCAATCACGTACTTTTCCGGTTCCTGATTACTAAAGGTATATGCGCGCTTTATCAAATTAGACAACTATCTCGTCTCCTCCGCCTCTCGAAATAACGATCTCGCCGGCATCCTCAAGCTTTCTGATAACGCTTACGATCTTCTGCTGCGCTTCTTCAACGTCCTTCATTCTTACAGGACCCATGAATTCCATATCTTCCTTGATCATGGCAGCAAGACGCTTGGACAGATTCCTGAAGATTGCGGACTGAACATCCTCATTCGCACCTTTGAGCGCCATTGCAAGGTCATTATTGTCAACATCACGAAGCACTCTCTGGATAGCTCGGTCATCAAGCAGCAGGATATCTTCGAATACGAACATCTTCTTTCTGATCTCGTCCGCAAGTTCCGGCTCGTCCACTTCGAGCGTTTCCATAATGTGTTTCTCTGTAGTTCTGTCTACCGTATTCAGGATTTCTACGATAGCATCTACACCACCGACAATGGTGTAATCCTGATTGACAAGAGATGAAAGTTTTGTTTCCAGTGCTTTCTCCACCTCCTTGACGATATCCGGACTCGTCCTGTCCATCTTGGCAATTCTTCTTGCAACGTCCGCCTGTTTATCCGGCGGAAGTGCTCCAATGATCTGCGAAGCCTGATTCGCCGACAAATAGGAAAGAATGAGTGCTATGGTCTGCGGATGTTCATCCTGTATAAAGTTCAAGAGCTGTGAAGCATCTGTCTTTTTAACGAACTCAAAAGGCTTAACCTGCAGGGAAGCTGTGAGTCGCGAAATAACGTCAACAGCCTTGTCGGAGCCGAGAGCCTGTTCAAGAAGCTCTTTGGCATATCCGATACCACCTTCTGCAATGTACTGCTGGGCAAGGCAAACCTGATAAAATTCGTTTATGACATCTTCTTTTATCTGCGGTGTTATAGTTCGAGTATTAGCAATTTCAAGAGTAAGTTCCTCTATCTCATCCTCTTTTAAGTGCTTAAAAATCTTCGAGGATTTTTCCGGTCCAAGTGAAATTAGCAATACCGCCGCTTTCTGTAACCCGCTTAAAGAGTCTGCGGAACTACTTGCCATCCAAGCTTACCCCCAATCCTCGGCGAGCCAGTTGCGAAGCAGGTTTGCTGCTCCCTCCGGGTTCTCGTCAACAAATTTTTCTATCATAATTCGTGCATCCGACTTTTCTTCCTCAGAACTTATATCCTCAAGCTGTACCTGCTGTGAGCTCTGAAGCAGATCATCAAGAGCAATTTCCTGCTGCTGTTCCTGCTGCTTCTCCGAACGCATCGAACGTATAACCACAAATGCAAGCAGGGCAAGAATCAAAACTATGAGACCGATCATAAGTATGGTCTGCCATGTTATGCCTGTAGTGTCGCTTTCCACAAATACCGGCTCATTGTAAGCCACTATCTGTATATTCGCCTCGGCAATACCTGTAGCTTTCGAAACGACCGCACTTACATCCTCATCTACTTCTATCTTCACTCTCTCAGAGTTTGCAGCCTTGAATTCATCAAAGGTAGTTCCGTCAAGGAGCCCCTGTGCCTTCATGTCATCTGCGTTGTAGATAACGTATTTTATAGCTGTTATACCGATGGAGGAATTGGCATAATCAACAGCTCCGCCGGCTTTCGTCGTCTTTTCGATTGTTTCGTTAGGCAGATAGTCCTTCGAAGTCTCATCAGTCGTCGTTGATGAATTTCCGTTATCCGCATAAACATAAGTATTGTCACCGTTAGTATCGGTTCCCGGAACCTGACCGTTCGAATTTTCAGCGGTCTGTGAGTAGGAATCCTCGTGCGAGAGCACACCCTGGCTCTGTCCGTCTGCCGGTGTATAGGTATGACTTGTGGTTTCCTTATCCGACCAGTCAAGTGCGAGATTTGGTACTACTTCCACGTTGTCATAAATCTTCGCTCCTACAAGCGCCTGACGTATCTCGTTCTTCACGATATTGTCAAATTTTGTCTTGTAGTTAAGCCTGTTCGAAGCGCTTCCCGAAGAAGAACCGTCGTCTTCGCCCGAAAAGAGCATATTTCCATTCGAATCCATGATGACTATGTTTGCAGTACTGTCATTTCCTATTGCTGTCGCAACGAAACGGGCAAGTGTTGCAGCTATGTCATCATTCATGTTATCGGGATTTTTAAGTGTAAGCATTACACTGGCATAAGACTCCTTTTCCTCCGAAAGAAGAGTTCCGTCCTGATCCGGTATACTTAACTTGACCGATGCTTTTTCGATATTGTCCTGCGTTTCTAAATCCGAGCTGATATTATTTTCAAGATAAAGCTTGTATTTCTTGTCCTTATCAGATTCTGTTGTTGAAAAACCGCCGCTGAATACGTTCGAGATATCATAGGTTACAGTCGGTATGTCATTTGCCCCCAGAACGATTCTTGCATCAGAGAGCTGTTTTTTATTGACCTGTACAGTAAGACCGTCATCAGATACCTTGTAATCAATGCCTTCTCCGTCAAGAATGGCCTGTACCTCAGAAGTTGCCTTTGTCGTCTCATTAGAAACAAGCGTCACATACTGCGGCGCCGATATAGCCCATATAAAGACTGTGATAGCAACAACTACCGCTGCCGCAACCGAAATGATCAGCGTCTTCTGCTTTGCGGTAAACTTGTTCCACCATTCCTGTAATCTCTTTAGTAATCCCCTGATGCGTTCCTGCATTTATACTCCCCCTCAAAAATCCTAAAGCCTGACATAGCGGATCGCGGCAAATCCCCAATCCATTTTAAATAACTGAAAAAAAGCGACTACATCTGAATCTGGACTATTTCTTTGTATGCTTCAAGAAATTTGTCACGAAGTGCGACGGTATATTGGAGGGATGCCTTTGCCTTTGCCTGCGCTATCGCCAGATCATGGGCATTCTCAGTAAGACCAAGCGAAAACTTGACCTCCTCTTCTTCCTGAAGATTAAGATATGAATTCGTTTCATCAAGCTGCTGTTTTGCAGCATCGAGAATTGATGCAAATCTGCCGTCGGAGATTCCGTCTGTCCCCCTTAGACGTACTTCCTCCGCTCCTATAACCGGTGAAGAAATGTTGTAAATCTTTCCAATATCCATGCCCCTGTATCCCCCAATCATAAGTATGAGCCTTTATGTAAAATCTCCTTATCCCTTTATGTCTTACCTATTCCAAGTCCGGTCTGAACGATGGACTTGCTCGAATTGAATGCCGTCGCGTTAGCCTCATAAGCCCTGCTGGCATCGATAAGGTTCGTCATTTCAGTAACTATATTTACATTAGGATAAGTCACATAACCATTCTCATCCGCATCGGGATGCGACGGGTCGTAAACCATCTTGTAATCTGTATGGTTGTCGTCAAAAACACCGCCAACCTTTACGCCGAGCATTCCCGTCCTGTTGTATTTACTCTGGTTTGATGCGAGATACGCACTAAAGGACGCATGCGGATCAAGCTTCTCCTTGAAGGTCACAACCTTTCTCGTATAGGGTGTCCCGTCATCAGTACGTGTGGTATTTGCATTAGCCACATTTTCAGATATGATATCCATGCGGTATCTCTCCGCAGTAAGACCTGAAGCATTTATGCTAAAGCTGTCGAATATTCCCATAAGCGCCTCCTAACCGACTTTACTTACATACAGACATTATATTCTGGAACTCTGCCGTTATGCTCTGGCTGATTCCCGAATAGGTGAGCTGGTTTTTCGCCATCTCGGCATTTTCCGTATCCACGTCAACATTGTTACCATCAAGCCTGTAGGAGTATCCTATGGCATCTGTATAAACCCGACCATGCAGATTTTTGATGTTCAGATTGTCAATTTTTTCATCAAGGCTCTTATAACGCGAATGTCTCAGCGCACGCTCGAACTCCGTAGCAAATGACACGTCCTGCCTTTTATACATGGGCGTATCGACATTCGCAAGGTTATTGCCTATCGCTTTGTTTCTGAGCGCAGACGCATCCGCAGCCTTATCAAGTACATTGATATAGTTGTAGATATTGGTATTTATCATAAAGCTCCCCCTCATAACTGTCTTGCATAGTCTAAATTGTCGTAAAATCCATACAATTCCAACCTTGCTTTGTGATAAATGTACAATTACTATTATAAAGATTTTGAATTAAAAGTCAATCTGAATAAGCCCCAAAAGCGCGTGGGTACAAGGTTTTATACAATAATATTGCTTATATCTTCATACAAAGTTTTCATTATATAAATAAAGACTTATTATATAACCTTTAGCAAGAATAAAGTTATATAATAAGCCTATTTAGTAAAATTTTATAAATTTATCGGTAATTTAATGATGTCAGGGTCAAAAGTCATCATCCACGGCAAGCTTGCTTGCCGGTGGGTGAATGACTTTATGACCCGCCCCAATATGA
>CAJOPI010000178.1 GCA_905236275.1 uncultured Lachnospiraceae bacterium
CAAACTCATATATGTATGAATCTTTGTCGTAGATTTTTTCTGTTGAATTGAGTTCCATGATTATTGTCCTTTTATAAACATCGCATCACCGAAACTAAAAAAGCGGTATTTTTCCCTTACTGCCTCAGCATAGGCATTAAGCACATTCTCCCTGCCGGCAAGTGCTGATACAAGCATGATAAGCGTGGACTCCGGCAGGTGAAAATTCGTGATAAGGCAATCAAGCACCCTGAAATTATAACCGGGATAGATAAATATATCCGTTTCTTTACCTGCTGTGGGATGAACAATTCCATTTTCATCCGCTGCCGATTCTATCGTCCTGCAGCTCGTAGTTCCCACGCAGATAACCCTTCCGCTGCCGGAAGCCTTCACTTCGTTAATTGTGTCGGCAGCTTCTTTCGAAACCATATAGAACTCCGAGTGCATATGATGATTGGTCAGATTGTCTTCCTTAACGGGTCTGAAAGTGCCAAGCCCAACGTGAAGCGTTACATAAACAAGCTTCACGCCCTTATCTTCAATTCTTTTTAACAGCTCCGGCGTAAAATGCAGTCCGGCGGTAGGCGCAGCAGCTGAACCGTCGAATTTTGCATAGACGGTATTATAGCGGTCTCTATCGGCAAGCTTATGCGTTATATATGGAGGGAGCGGCATCTCACCAAGCTTATCAAGTATTTCCTCAAAAATTCCTTCATACTCAAATCTTACAAGTCTGTCGCCTTCTTCTACTATATCCGTAATTTCGGCCTTCAATAATCCATCCCCGAAAACGACTCTCGCTCCCGGACGAAGCTTCTTGCCCGGACGAACTATCGTCTCCCAGACATTCTCGGATTTCCGCTTAAGAAGCAGTATTTCAACTGCCGCACCGGTATCCTCCTTAACCCCTAAAAGCCTTGCCGGGATAACCTTTGTATTATTCATAACAAGGCAGTCGCCGGGATTTAAATAATCAATGACATCATGGAAAACCTTATGCTCAAAACTGCCTGTATCCTTATCCAGAATCATAAGTCTTGAATTATCCCGCTTTTCAAGCGGGTCTTGGGCTATAAGCTCTTCCGGTAAATCGTAAAAATAATCTTTCTTTAATAACTCACTCATTTCAACTCACAAACATGGGCGGATATTATCCGCCCATAAATAAGATTAATCAAGAACGAAGCTCGATTCCAAGTCCTTCAAGACCATTGAGAATTTTCTTCATTGTACCATTAACATCTTCATCTGACAATGTACGTTCCTTATTTCTGAAGCTTAAGGAATAAGCCATTGACTTATAACCCTCCTTGACCTGCTCACCTTCGTAAATATCAAAAAGTGAGAAGTTTTCAAGCATTTTTCCGCCTCTCTGGAGAAGTATAAGGTCAATCTGTCCTGCAATCACGTCCTTCGGGACAAGCATCGAAATATCCCTTGAAACAGCAGGGAACCTTGCTATTCCATCGAAATGGCGGTCAAAGGTAGCTTTTTCTATGATTTGAGGCAGATCAAGCACTGCAAGATAACACCTCGTCTTTATATCATAGTTATCGCAAACCTCCGGGTGCGCTTCTCCAAGGAATCCGATTATCTTTCCATCATAAATAACATTTGCCTGACGTCCGGGATGCAGGAAAGGCTTTGCCGAAGAAGGATCATATTCAATCCTTGACTTCATTCCACCCCTTAAAAGAATTTCCTCGATAACGCCCTTCATACTGTAGAAGTCGCCCTCGCCATAAAATCCGAGCGTAAGCTGTGTTCTCTCATCAGGAAGCTCGTTCAGCGGTAATGACTTGGGTATATAAACCTTTCCGAGCTCATAAAGCTTAACATCCTTGTTTCTTCTGTTGAAATTAAGTGCAAGCGAAGTCATCATTCCATTTAAGGTAAGTGTTCTCATTATTGAAAAATCCTCACCTAAAGGATTGGATATCTTTATGGCATTCCTCTCTTTTGCATCTGCATCCAAAAGAAGCTTATCAAAGACCTTCGGGCTCTCAAAAGAATATTCAAAGGCCTCTGAAAATCCTGCGAACTCAACAACATTTCTGATCTCGTTCTGAACCCTCATTGCAAATGACAGCTTTCCTGCTGTTCCGCCGGAATTCGGAAGAGTTGTAGGAATCTTATCATATCCGAAAAATCTCGCAACTTCCTCAGAAATATCGGCAAAGCTCTTCAGATCCTGTCTGAAGGTGGGACATTTAAGAGTCTCATCCCCCTCATTATATTCAATTTCAAGACGCTTGAAATAATCAAGCATATCCTTCTTGGGAACATCAGTACCAAGGAAATCATTGATTCTGTCCGGCTCAAATTTTATAACTACTTCTTCCGGAAGCGTATCATGCACATCTACAGCACCATTTAGAACAGTTCCGCAGCCCAGTTCCGCAACCAGCGCACATGCCCTGTTAATGGCCTCCAATGCATTGTTTGGATCAAGTCCTTTTTCAAACATTCCCGAAGCATCTGTCCTGAGTCCGATTCTCTTTGCCGACTTCCTTATATTCGGTCCGTTAAAGGTAGCAGCCTCGAACAGTACTGTACTGACCTCTTCGGTAATCATAGAGTTCTGACCACCCATTATACCACCGATAGCGATTTCCTTCTCGCCGTCACAGATCATTACAACATCATGGTCAAGCTTTCTTTCCTGCCCGTCAAGAGTGGTAAAGGTCTCACCATCCTTAGCCCTGCGGACAATAATTTCATTACCCGCAATCGTTGAAAGGTCAAACGCATGCATAGGCTGACCATATTCTATCATTACATAATTCGTGATATCAACAAAATTGTTTATAGGTCTGATTCCCGCACTTCTGAGTCTCTTTTTCATCCATTCCGGCGACTCAGCAATCCTGATATCTTTAACAACCCTTCCGATGTAACGTGAACAAAGGTCTTTATCTTCAATACTGACCTTTATATAATCAGACGATTTCTCAGGAGCATCTTTTCCGGTTTCAGGCACAACCGGCGGAACAAATTTCAGATTGAAGGTTGCGGCAGCCTCTCTCGCAATACCAAGAACCGAATAACAGTCAACCCGATTCGAGGTAACTTCGTATTCATGAATAGTATCATCAAGTCCAAGGGCATGGATTGCATCATCTCCCGGCTTAACCTCGGAAGAAGCAGGGAATACATAAATTCCATCCTCGGGAGCATCAGGAAAAACTTCTCTTGTGGAACCAAGCTCTTCAATACCGCACATCATTCCGTTTGAAGGAACTCCTCTGAGTTTTCCTGCCTTTATCTTAATACCGTTTTCAGGTGGTGTACTTCCATCATGTCCTCCGGCAACCCTTCCTCCGTCGAGTACAGTCGGAACCCTGTCGCCTGTCTTTAAGTTCTGTGCACCGGTAACTATCTGAATTGTCTCGACTCCGATATTCACCTGACATATCCAAAGGTGGTCAGAGTCAGGATGCTTCTCCATTGAAAGAACTTCACCGACAACAATCTTTTCAAGGTTTTTATCAAGCTGAGTAAAGCCCTCCCCCTTCGTTCCGGAAAGCGTCATTGCATCCATATATTCCTGAGCTGTGCAGTCAAGCCCCGGCACAAGCTCTTTTATCCAGTTAAATGAAGTATTCATTTATTTTTTCATCCTTTCAACATATATTCATCAGAACTGATTCAAAAATCTGACATCGTTTTCGTACATAAGTCTCATATCATCAATTTCGTACTTCAAAAGTGCGATTCTCTCCAGACCTACGCCAAAAGCAAAGCCCCGATACTTCAAAGGATCAATTCCACTCATTTCAAGGACGTGAGGATGTACCATTCCACAGCCTAAAATCTCGATCCAGCCCTCTCCCTTACAGAAGCGACAGCCTTTTCCACCACATTTGAAGCAGGAAACATCCATTTCTGCCGAAGGCTCGGTAAAAGGAAAATGATGCGGTCTGAACTTAACCTTTGTATCCTCACCAAAAAGTTCCTTTGCAAACTCTGTGAGTGTACCCTTAAGGTCAGCAAAAGTCGTTTTTTCATCAACTACCATTCCCTCGACCTGATGGAAAACCGGCGAATGAGTCGCATCTACCTCATCCGAACGATAAACCCTTCCGGGGGCAAGCATGCGTATCGGAAGTCTCCCTTTTTCCATTTCATGCACCTGTGCGCCGGAAGTCTGCGTGCGCAGAAGAATGTCTCCGTTGATATAAAAGGTGTCCTGTTCATCCTTAGCGGGATGGTCTGCAGGAATATTTAAAGCTTCAAAATTATAATAATCTTTTTCTATTTCAGGGCTTTCTATAACTTCATAGCCAAGTCCGACAAAAATTCTTTCTATTTCTTCAAGCGCAATGGTATTGGGATGACGATGACCGATTGCGGGCTTCTTTGCAGGCAGTGTGACATCAATTGTCTCCGCCTTCATCTGTGCCTCTCTTGCAACTCTTTCAAGCTTCTTTTTCGCATCTTCAAGAGCCTTTTCAATTTCAGCTCTCGTTTCATTGACAATCGCGCCAACCTTCGGTCTGTCTTCAGGTGCAACATCTTTCATTCCCTTAAGCACAGCCGTAAGTTCACCTTTTTTACCGAGAATACCAATTCTGACCTCATTAAGCTTGTCAGAATCAACGCTCTTCGTAATAGCTTCAAGCGCTCTCTGTCTGATTTCTTCGAGTTTCTCCTTCATTATGGAAGTCCTCCCTGTAATTATTAGTCTATCTTTATGATAATTGTTTACTAAAATTGCTCAAAACAGCCCATCTTCAATATTTTAAGCGTACAAGCCGCATAGGTCAAGTACCGGATGCTTTTTTATCAATTTCCTGAAGAAGCTCTGCCGCCTTTTCGTCACCGCGTTTTGCAGC
>CAJOPI010000179.1 GCA_905236275.1 uncultured Lachnospiraceae bacterium
AAAGCGAATATCCTTATATTGAGAGCGAAGTAAAGGGTCTTAAGCAGATGTTCATAAAGAAAAACCGCATCTCTCCGATTATTTCCGGCGCAAAATTCGTCTGGAAAAATGCGGAAAAGATAGATGTGCTGAACGTTTATCATCTTAATCTTTCTTCGTTTGTATATCTTCTGATCTATAAATTCAAAAAGAAGCCTTCCGGTAAGGGCTACCTTAAGCTTGATATGGACCTTAAAGGCTATAAGAGGCTCTTCATGATGAATCCTGTCGGACTTGTAAAACGGCTCACCATGAGGCTTGCGGACGTGGTTTCGGTAGAGACTACAACTATTGCGGGCTGGCTTGAAGAAAAATACGGTTCGAAGATACTCTATATTCCGAATGGTTTTTATACGGATGAGAAGGCTCCTTTGAGAAAATTCGGTAAGGAAAATATCATTCTTACTGTTGGAAACATAGGAACCTATCCCAAGGCGACGGATGTTCTTCTGGAAGCCTTTGCCGGAGCGGCAGCGGGAAATGACTGGAAGCTCGTGCTGGCAGGTCCGGTGGATAAGAAATTTCAGCCCTATATCGATGGCTTTATGAGTAAACATCCTGACCTGAAGGAGAGGATAATTTTCACAGGTGCCATTACAGATAAAAAGCTTCTGAATGATTATTATAAAAAGGCAAAAATATTCACTCTTCCGTCGAGAAGCGAGAGCTTTGGAATCGTGCTTCTCGAAGCTGCTGCCTGCGGCGATTTCCTTGTGACGACCACAGGTGTTCCGGCGGGAAAGGATATTTATAACGACGGAAAATTCGGCTATATAGTCCCGACGGATGACAGCATAGCGCTTTCGGGTTCGTTTGTGAGGCTTATGAATTCTTCTGCCGACTGGGAAGAGAGAGCCATAGAAATAGCTGATTATACCTGGCATGATTTCAGATGGGAACCGATAGTCACAAAGCTGCATGAGAGATTACGCCAATGATTACGATAATTACGATTGCCTATAATGAAGCGAAGAGCATTTCGAAAACAATAGAGTCCGTCCTGTCGCAGACCTATACTGATTATGAATATATTATCAAGGATGGAGGCTCTGAGGATGGAACGGCAGAGAAGGCTGAGAGCTATCGGAAAGCCTTTGAGGATAAGGACGTTTCCTACAGGGTTATAAGCTCCCACGACAGGGGAATTTATGATGCGATGAATATTGCCGTTTCCGAAGCAAAAGGCGAATGGACCGCCTTTATGAATGCCGGTGACGAATATTTTTCCGATCATGTTTTCGCTGACATCTTTGCAAGAAGAAACTGGACCGGTACTGACCTAATCTTTGGTGATACAGCTGAAGAGGAATACGGGGAGCTTCATTATTTCAGAAAATGCCCCGAGCTTATCGAGAAGAGAATGCCTTTTTCACATCAGAGCGTATTTGCAAGGACGGAGCTCTTAATGGAATTTCCTTTTGACCTCAAATGGAAGATAGGGGCGGACTATGACTTCCTCTTAAAGCTCTATAAGGCTGGAAAAAGGTTCATGGACAGCGGGGTTCTTATCGCTAAGATTTCCAAGAGCGGGGTTTCCAGCGTAAGGCTTAAGGATACTTATCTTGAAACCATTGCCATCAAGAAGGAGAGGGGTGTTCCGGTGCCCGACGAAAAAGAGATGAAGAAGGAGCTTATCTCGGTATCGGTCAGACAGTTCGGCATGGATTACTTTCCGGATTTTCTGAAGTACTATATTCGTAAGGTTCAGAGGAAACTTAGGAAACAGGGGAAAGTGACGTAAGTAAATGGATAATGAAAAAACTTTTTGCCACAGTCAAAAATGCTTTTCTGTGCAAAAAAGTCTTTTCGACAAGTCTCAGCTTACCGTCAAATGAATGAAAGATTAAACTATTATGGGAATTATATCAAGGAAGCTGTCAGAGATTGTAGGGGGAATATACCGGCATAGTTTTCTGGAGCTTAAAAAGATGAAAATCGAGATAAAGACAAAATCCATCTTCAAGCCGGGAGTTTATATCAGAAATGCCGATTTTGAGGGAAGAAATTATTTGGGAAAAAATACTTCCTTCGTGAACGGAAAAATCGGCTTTGGAAGCTATATAAACAGGGATGGTGATTTTTCGGAGACGGATATAGGGCGATACTGTTCCATAGGGGCGAATGTTTCGACGGTGGTGGGGAAGCATCCGATAGAAGGACAGCTTGCCATGCATCCGGCATTTACGGAACCGGTGCCTGTATTCGGATTCAGCTATGCCAAAAAGAAGACCTTTGGAGAGAAGACTGAACGAATCAGGATCGGAAATGATGTCTGGATAGGCAATCACGTAAAGCTTCTGGAGGGAGTAAGGATAGCAGATGGGGCTGTAGTGGGAGCCGGTGCGGTCGTGACAAGGGATATCCCCCCATACGCTGTGACGGCAGGAGTTCCCGCTAAAGTCATAAAATACCGCTTCGATAAAGAAAGCATTGAAAAACTCCTTGAACTCAGATGGTGGGATAAAGGTGAGGACTGGATCAAAGAGCATATAGAAGAATTTGAGAACGTAAATCCTGCTCATCTTTCTGACTAAGTCAGGAATTGTTTATAAGATTGTATCAAAAAAATTGCACAGTAAAATCTTGTATTCTTTGTTCAAAAAATAAGCGATATCGGTATTTAAAATTGTGTGAAAACGCTATATAATTAACTCTGAATGACCTTTCTTTCTAAAGATTTGTCAAGAACTTGAAATCAGGAGGGATTATTTATGTATGCAATACCATTTTTGATCTGCTTTCCGCTCTTTGTGGCATTCCTTCTTGCTTTTGCCGGAAAAGGCAAGGCGGGAAATGTCATTACAATAGGTGGGGCAGGTATTATTATGCTTTCTTCAGTCGTTTTCTTCATTTATTGTGCGCTGAACGGTTTTGAAGGCATGGAGCTCTTTTTTGAGACCGAGTTTGCGGACAGGCTCATACTCCTGGGCGAGATACTGCTGATGATACTTGTTACGTTTCAGTGTTTCAAACACAGGAAATACTGGATAAGTCTTTTATCAATAGTACCGACCTGTATGATCGCCTATATGGAATTAACGGGTGAACATGAAGAAATCGCCCATATATATGTTGACAGGCTTTCTGCGCTCATGTGTCTTATCGTTGGAATAATCGGAAGCCTCATCATAATTTATGCGGTAGGATATATGGACGGCTACCATGCCCATCATAAGGAAATAGAAGACAGGAGATATTATTTCTTCCTGCTTCTTTTCGTGTTCATGGGCGCCATGTATGGTTTTGTCCTTTCTTCAAGCCTTATCTGGCTTGACTTTTTCTGGGAACTTACAAGCGTATGTTCATTTATGCTGATCGGTTATACAAGACTCGAAGAAGCGGTAACGAATTCCTTCAGGGCACTCTGGATGAACCTTTTCGGGGGACTTGCCCTTGCGATAGGAATAGTATATTACCACCATTTTGTCGGAGACCTTTCCTTCAGAGAGTTTATCGAGGAAGGAATAGCGGGAAATCCGTATTCCGTTATACCGATAACGCTTATGGCATTCGCTGCACTTACAAAAGCGGCACAGCTTCCTTTCTCGCCCTGGCTTCTCGGAGCGATGGTTGCGCCGACACCTTCATCTGCACTTCTGCACTCTGCTACGATGGTAAAGGCAGGAGTCTATGTTCTTATAAGACTTTCACCTGCATTCCAGGATGCCGTAACGGAAGAACTTACCATGACCGGAAGCATGATATCGATTATCGGAGGTTTTACCTTCTGCGTGGCATCGGTTATGGCTATTGCACAGGCTGATGCGAAGAGGGTACTGGCACTTTCGACGGTATCAAACTTAGGACTCATGGTTGCCTGCGCCGGAGTAGGAACACCTGAAACCATATGGGCCTGCATATTCCTTATGATCTTCCATGCTGTTTCAAAAGCACTTCTCTTCCTTGATGTGGGAGCAACGGAAAACTCTCTTTTCAGCAGGGATATTGAAAATATGCATGGACTTCTCAGCAGACTTCCGAGACTTGCCGTATTCATGTTCATAGGAATTGCGGGAATGTTTCTTGCGCCTTTCGGAATGCTCATTTCAAAATGGTCGGCTCTGCGCGCGATGGTTGATGAGAAGAGCATGATGACGCTGATCTTCATAGTTTTCGGTTCGGCAACCACCTCCTTCTACTGGAGTAAATGGATGGGTAAGATAATTGCCCACGTCAATCTCGAAACAACGACACCTGTGAAGGACGTTACGAAGAAGAGCGAGCTTTTTTCACTTTGGATAGAAGCGGTTTTGATGATACTGCTTTGCATCCTCTTCCCTCTTCTTTCGAAGATTTATGTCGATCCGCTGCTTGATGATATGTTTGCAAGCAACGGCGAGGTTCTTCCCATGAGTATTCTTTATATGCTCGTTGTGATAATCACCTTCGTATTTGCGATACCGCTTATTACAAGCGCTTATGCACAGCATCTTGCCTCGAATACGAAGATGTCCTATATGGGCGGAATAAATACCGGAACAAACCACAATTTCGTGGATTCCTTTGGCGAACCTAAAAAACTCTTCCTTACAAACTATTACTTTGCTACAAGGATAGGTGTCAGAAAGCTTATGCTTCCGAGCCAGATAATCACTCTGGCGATACTTCTCCTTATGGGCTGCATAATATTCGGAGGGGCATTATGAATACTATGATTACGAAAATTTTATGGGCTCTTGCCTATCTTATACTGGCTCCTCTTATCGGGGGACTGCTTGAAGGCTTTGACAGGAAGATTTCGGCACGCATGCAGCGCCGAGTGGGACCTCCGCTTCTCCAGCCCTTCTATGACGTGGGAAAGCTTCTGCACAAGCAGACGATCAACGTTACGAAGGCACAGAGCTTCCTTATGCTAAGTTATCTTTTATTCATGATGATAACGGGAGTCATGTTCTTTACAGGAATTGATATTCTTATGTGCGTTTTTGTTCTGTCAACGGCTGCAATGTTTCTTTATTTTGCAGCAACGGTTACGAGCTCACCCTATTCGACTATCGGTGCATCGAGGGAGCTTATACAGATAATGGCTTATGAGCCGGCAGTGCTCCTTACCTGTGTAGGCTTTTACGTAGTGAGAAAGACCTTTGAGGTCGGAAGTATCGTGAAGGCGGACGACAGTGCAATCAGATATCTTCCGGGAGTTTTTCTGGCATTCGTATTCGTTCTTACGATAAAGATGAGAAAGTCCCCTTTTGATATCTCGACTTCGCATCATGCGAATCAGGAGGTCATCAAGGGTGTCACCTCGGAACTCGGAGCCCGGAATTTAGCTTATTTCCAGATAACGGAATGGTATGAGAACGTTATCCTCATGGGTATCATAGGACTTTTCATTATCAACAGAAATCCTATAAGTATTCCCATTGCCATCGCGGTTGTTCTCATAGTATATTTTCTGGAAATACTTATCGACAACTGCAGCGCGAGAATGAAGTATACTCAGATGCTCTTCCTCGCGTGGACGGTGACTCTCATCGCATCAGGCTGTAATATCTGGCTTTTGATGATGATACTTAAAGATTAAGGGTCTGTAGATAATTAACAAATACAAAGAGGTAAATGGAATGTATAACATGAAACGCTCGCCATGGGTGATGCATTATGACGGTTCAAGCTGTAACGGCTGCGATATCGAAGTGCTGGCTTGTCTCACACCCGTTTATGATGCAGAACGCTTCGGCATAATAAATACAGGAGACCCGATGCAGGCTGATATTCTCCTGATAACAGGCGGAATAAATTCGCAGAATGCACCGGTAGTAAAGCAGATATACGAACAGATGCCCAGACCGAAGGTTGTCTGTGCAATAGGAGTATGCGCCTGCACAGGCGGAATATTCAAGGACTGCTACAATATAAAAGGCGGGGCGGATACCGTAATACCGGTAGACGTTTATGTGCCGGGCTGTGCGGCAAGACCCCAGTCAATAATCGACGGAATAGTAAAGGCGATAGACCTTTTCCAGAAGAGACTCGAAGAACACGCCGCCATGATAGCGGATAAGAAGGAGGCGTGAAATGGAAGCAGAAAAAAGACAGCCGAAAAACGATATAGAAATAATAGATTTCAACTTCATAGTAGAGATGGCAATAGCCATGCAGAGGAACGGCTACAGGCTTTCGCAGGCGTGTGCGGCTTATGAAGGTGAAGAACTCAATCTTTTCTATACTTATGTTGATGATGAGAATAATGACTGCATTACGGTAAATGCAAAGCTTGAGGACAGGGATACGGTAATAATGAGCATTACAAATGTCTTCCCTTATGCGGCATTTTATGAAAACGAAATGCATGAACTCTTCGGAGTCAACATCAACATGACGGTGCCTGACTATCAGGACAGACTCTACAGGATAGAGCAGGAGACACCTATGGCACCGGCAAGAAAGGAAGAAGAGTAATGAAAAAAAGAAGTGTAGTACCTTACGGTCCGCAGCATCCGGTGCTGCCTGAGCCGATACATTTAGACCTTGTAATAGAAGACGAAAAAATAATGGACGTTATCCCCTCTATAGGATTTATCCATAGAGGACTTGAAGGGCTTACGTCAAAAAGAGATTTTAACCAGATGGCTTATGTTGCAGAGAGAATCTGTGGTATATGCAGCTTCGGTCATGGCTTCGGCTACTGCGAGACTGTTGAGAAAATTATGGAAGTGGAGATACCCGACAGGGCGAAGTTTCTGCGCACGATATGGTTCGAAATGTCAAGGATACACAGTCATCTGCTCTGGCTTGGGCTTCTTGCGGA
>CAJOPI010000180.1 GCA_905236275.1 uncultured Lachnospiraceae bacterium
AATTCCGGCACTTTCCTGTCCCCGGTGCTGCAGGGCATAAAGACCGTAATAAATCGACGAAGCCACATCATTATGATCAAAGTCGTAAATTCCGAAGACTCCGCATTCTTCACCCAGTTTGTCAAAATCCGGCATTAATTTCTCCTATTATTTCCAGAAAAGAACACACTCTCGTCAACAAAAACGCATCGTGATCTTTGTTGACTCAACACACAATTCCGATTATATCTCATTAGCCGTTTGTGTGCAAGAACTAAAAATTACAAGCCCGTTTCAATATTTATCCGGCTTCCCTCTTTCGTCTTTTTCACGCGAATCTGCTGTGGTATATTCTCCATCAATTCTTCTCTGTGGCTGATTATTCCTACAAGCTTATTCGTGCCTGACAGATTGATAAGAATGTCCATGGCACTTTCTATTGATCTGCGGTCCAGCGTTCCAAAGCCTTCATCCACAAAAAGCGCGTCCATCTGAATACCGCCAAGATTTCTCGAAACCGTATCCGACAGTCCCAGGGCAAGACTGAGCGAAGCCTTAAAGCTCTCTCCGCCGGACAGATTTCCGACAGGTCTTCTGTGACCGGTCGAATTATCGAGAACTTCAAGATCAAGGAAGGTATTGCTCCTCTTTCCAAGCGAATCCTCCTGTCGGTAGAGCTCATACTGACCATCGCTCATAGGAAGAAGCCGCCTGTTTGCAGCTGCTATGATCCCGTCAAAACCCGCTGCCTGGATATATTGTTCCAGCGTAATCTTTCCCTTGCCCGTTGTTCCCTTTACAAGATTGTAAAGCCTCATAAAGACAGCATTTTCTTTTCTTGCCTTTTCCAGTGTTTTTTCCTGTGCCTTGATCTTATTGAGTTTATCATTATTTCCTTGAAGTCTGTTTCTGATAAGATTGACCTCGGCACGTTTTTTTACAAGCTCTTCCTCTTGCGAATCACGCTTTTTTCTCAATTCTTCTATATCTATGATCTCACGATTTTCAGCATCCTTCTCTGCAAGTTCAAGCTGTTTTTTATTTGTTTTCACTTCCTGTTCATAGTTATTGATTTCATCATCAACCTCTGCAATCTCATTCTCAGACAGAACAAATCCAAGCATATCCTCAACAGAGTCAAATCCATGTTCCTTAAGAGCAGCTTCAAGTTTCAGCCTTCTTTCCCCTTCTTCTTTTTTCTCTTTCTCTATGGATGCCTCCAGAGTTTCTAATGCAGATTTTTCCGAGGCAGATATTTCGTCTGCCTCCTTCTTTAGTTCATCTGAATTTTCAATCCTGACCTGAATTTCCTTTTTCCTTTTCTCATATATGTCTCTTTCAGACCTTGCAGTTTCCCAGCTGTCAAAGCTGAGATTTGACAGTGTTTCCAGCACAGCTTCCTTTTCTGCTTTTTCTTTTTCCGTATCCTGCCTTCTTTTTATAAATTCATCCTTTTCAGCTTTTAATATCTCAGTTTTCCTTCCCTGTGCCCTGTCAAGCTCCTCTTCCGCTTTTTCAAGCCTTTTCCTGTCCTTTTCCAGCAGCTTCTGATACTCATTATTCTCTTTGATCCTGTCATTTACTGTTTTCTCTGCATCTTCTATCTGAACTATCAGTTCTTCTAAATTCTCAGCTGTGCTATTTATAGAAAGCAGTTTATTTTCCAGACAGTCAAGAATGTCAATCCTGAGCCGGTCTTCATATTCCACAAGTGCTGTATTGGCAGATTGCGCAGCTGTGTTGGCATCAGACTTCTTCGACCTGAGAAGCTCTTCCTTATCTTTCAGTTTCTTAAACGTCTCCTCGGTGACTGCCTCCTGCGGAACCTTTGCAAGCTCCGGATGATGCACCGAACCACAGACAGGACATTTTTGTCCTTCCTCAAGTCCCGCTGCCAGTATGCCTGCACGACAATCATCCAGGATTCTCTCCGCCCTTATTTTTTCACTGTTTGCCTTCTCGTAAGCATCAAATGCCTTTTTATATTTTTTACGTTTATCCTCATACTCAGTCTGTCTGGCTCTTCTTTCAGCAATCCTTGAATTTATGATAGAATCAATGCTTTCAGATAAATCCTGATATTTTTCCCCAAGAGACTTTATCTCAGTCAGTTTTTCAGGCGTATCCTTAAGTGATTCTTTGGTCTCCTTAAGCCTGTTGATCTCATCCTTAAGCAGCTTTTCCTTTTCTGTTAACGCTCTCTCTTCATCTGAAAATCCTTCAGCCTCTTTTCTGAGCAGCTGAATTTTCTCATTCAGTTCATCCCTTTGATGATATTTTTTCTCCTCTCCTTCTATCATGTCTATCTGTTTTTGGAGCTTATCAGCTTCAGGCTTCTCAGCCTTTGCCTCTTCCAGTGTTTTTTTCGCTTTTTCAGCTTTTTCAGACGCTTTTTTCAGGTCTGCTTTCTTTTTTTCAATCTGCCTGTCAATATTTTTTACGGATTCTGATTTATCTTTCCATGATAAATACAACGGATTGACTTCTCTGCCTGCTGATTTCTGTCTTTCTAACAGCAGTTTCCTTTCTTCGATTTCCTTCTTCCTGTCTTTAAGATTTTTTTCTTCTCTTTTTAGCCCTTCAAGACGGAAAATAAAATTGTTATTCGTTTCTGCCGTTGCAAAAGCCTCTTTGCTTTTTTCACATTCTTTTTCAATTAACTCTAAAGCGGCAGAGGCAGTCTCTAACCTGCCAGCCTCCGATTCAGTCAGGGCAGCAAGCGATTCTATTATTTCGTCAAGGTTCCACGCGCTCTTAGAGTTATTTGCCCTCTCCCGTAGTTCCTGAACTGTTTTTGCATGTTCGTCTTCATCCTCCACCGAAACATCATTAAAATATTGTATAATGCTGTTCTCTGTATTAACTTTGAGTTTATAGCTGGAATCCATTCTGTCTTTTAAGCGGTCTGCAATATTGTTATAGCCGCTTGTCTGAAATATGGTTCTAAGAATCTTGGTTCGCTCTTCTGTTTTGGCATTCAGCAGATTCCAAAATTCTCCCTGTGCTATCATTGCAATCTGCATAAATTGTCTTGAATCAACATGAAGCAGTTCCCGTACTATGCCTGTTTCCCTGTCTGTGCCGTCCACCTCCCTGATTCCTTCAACCGTCCTTCCATCAGGATAATAAAAAGTAACCTTCTCCCTTTCCTCCGTCACCCTGCCGTTCCTGTTAATTCGCTCGTAGGAAGGCTCTCTGTATATGTGATAATCCTTTCCCTGATGTGAGAAATAAAAATCAACATAGCTTTTTACCGATTCTTTTGCATACTCGCTTCTAAGATTCTTTGTGTCTCTGAATTTTCCGCTTGTTTCCCCATATAATGCAAAACAGATTGCATCGAATATAGTAGTCTTTCCCGCTCCCGTATCTCCCGATATCAGAAATAACCCCTTATCTTCAAACTGAGTGAAATCTATTGCAGGCATTTCTTCCGCATAAGGTCCAAACGCACTCATTATAAGCTTAATCGGCTTCACGCAAAACACCTGCCTCTCTTGCCACGCCTCTCATAATGTCCATTTCTTCGTCGCTGATTTCACAGCCATATATCTGTCTGTAAAAATCGCCGATCATTTCAGCGAAGGATCTGTTCTCCGCTATCATTGATATATCCACCTGTTCTATTTCTCTTGTATGAGAATTGTCATAATCTATCTTTACCGTATTCGGATAAATCTGCTGAAAAATCCCCATTGCGTCATTGACAATTTCTTCATCCGTAAGTGTTGCATAGATAAAATCTTGTGGGGAGCTGACATTTGACTTATCCAGCAGTTCCTTAAGCTCACCCTTTATGTGTCTTAAGTTTCTCATCGGTTTTATCGGAATCAGTTCGATATCAACTTTGCCCTTTTCTCCTAAACTGATCAGCGATACTGATTTTTCATTATTTGCTTCGCTCAGAGAATATTTAAGAGGTGAACCGGAATATCTCACCTCTTTTCTTCCAACCTGCTGGGGCGAATGGATATGTCCCAGAGCCACATAATCAAATTTATCAAAACAGTCATATCCGATTTTTTCAACAGCACCAACACTTTGTGTTCCAAGCCCCTCCGAACCCGAAAGTTCGGGGTCTTCACTTTTTCCCATCACAAACTGATGCGCTACCAGCAGATTATTTCTTCCTCTATCAATATTTATCTTATTTAGTATAGCCCGAACCGCATCATCATACGACTCAATCTTTTCTTCCGGCAGAAAATGCCTGACCTGTGATGCCTTTACAAATGGCAGCAGATATATATCAGCTGCCTCTTTTCCTTTTTTCAGTGTGTATTTACGCAGATTACCATCGTATTTCGTGGAAATAAAAATCTGATTCGTTTCAAACAAATTGCTTCCATAATTCAGTCTTTCGTCAGAATCATGATTTCCGCTGACGATGTAAACACATACTCCCCTCCGGGCCAGACTGCTCAGAAAATAATCGAGCAAACGTGTTGCCGCCTCACTCGGAATTGCTTTATCATACACGTCTCCGGCAATCAGAACTGCATCAATACCATGTTCTTTCACAATTTGCAATATTTGATTCAACACAAACCCCTGATCATCCGACAGGTCAAAATCCCCCAACGACTTCCCCAAATGCAGATCTCCTATATGCAAAAGTTTAATCATTCCGATTTCCCTCACTCATAAGTTGCCACGATATTCAGTATCTCCTGTCCGTACTCGGGATACTGTCTCACGATATCATTAATCTCATCCTTGGAAATATCGCGGTTCTTAGTGTTGTATTCGATTCTCTTTCTGAGCGACTGCCTTCTTGTATTGAGGTCGTGCCTGATCTCGACCATTTCACGCTTGTCAACGAGTGCCGCACACTGACGTGTCCATATCGAAGGATCTTTCAAGTGAATATCCGTCAGCTGGTGCACGAGATGATTTTTCTCCATGGCTATTTCAGAATTAGCCCTCTGTAAAAAATCCCTTGCCCTCTTCTCTTCGAGGTAAGCATCCCTGTACTCTTCAAGCTCGTCGGAATTATTTACATGGAACTTTCTCAGGCTGTATTCTATGAGATTCGTAACATTCACATAGCGTATCTTTACTTTATTCTGGGTCGCGATGACCAGATTGATATAGCTCTCGGTCTTTCGAAGCTTTGCCTCAGCACCGGTATAGCTTAAGTATTCTCCTGTGAAAGCCAGTGCCGCAAGTGCAGCAGTAAGAAGAAGACCGACTCTTACATCCAGCTCCGAAACCAGATAAAAGAAAATAAGCACTATAAGAGCTGCAACGGCTGCCCCGACTGTTATCAGGAAAATCCTCTTTGCACTTGCCTGTGCGGAAATAAGCTCGTTCCGCTCATAAGTATTTACGGCCTTTTCGCTCTCAAGCCGCTGGAGGTCACCTCTGACCACTTCCTTATATTCTTCATTTGCCTTCAGGTCTTCTAAGGATTTTTCCAGTTCATTCTCGTAGCGCGCCATGACCTCATACTGCTCATCAGAAATCCTGCCAAGACTCTCCCTGTTCATCACAGTCTCCCTGCTGAGTTTCTGAATCCTGTCAGCAGTCTTCGTTATAGCAGCCCTGATTTCTGCCGGAAGTGCATCTATCCCCTCTATATCCTTAAGGTAATCGGTAACGAGCCTGTATTCCATAGAAGCCTTATCTATCTCATCCGCGGCTTCCCGCATCTGTTCACAGCAGTTTTTGATATAACGCCGCCTCTGTGCCTCATTCCTGATATTGAGCGAAGACCTTTTTATAGGCTCGTCGGATTCCCTGACCTCATCATCCTTTTCGACGAATTCCCCCTCGGGAATATTGACATCCTCTTCCTCAGCTCCGGTAAAAAACAGATTTTTAACCCATTTCAAAAATCCCATAAGCATTCCCCTTCTTTGATATCATCACATGTTCGAATAATGTGATTTCCTGTATGAGCTCTTAAGTTCCATCAGAACCTCTCTCATAAGGTCCCTTGCGCCCGAAATGTCTCCGGCTTCCTTCTTTTTCAGATACTGCCTGTATTTATGTGCCAGGGCACTGTCGCTTTCCTCCGCAGCATGTCCCGTTTTTCCCTTCATCATTTTTTCGGCAGCCTTCATCTGCTCAACGGTTGATGAAGCTGTGGGATTCAGCCTGAAAGCATGTTCAAAGCATTCCCTCGCCTCTTCAAAGCAGAACATTCCGCTGAAAGCCACTCCCCTGTTGTGGGATATCCTCGCTGCCTCCTTGGGCTTTTTATTTTCATCCGTCTTGGCTGCTGCCATATTATACTCATTTATGGCTGCAGAATACTTGCCTCCCTTGACGAGAAAATCCCCTTTGAGTCTGTATTTCTCCGTAGGACTCATCTTAGCTCTCGAAGCAACGGAATGTCTCATGGATATTATTTCATTTTCACTGCCGAGACCTGTCAGGACAAAAAAGGTCTCCAGAAAATCCATCAGACTTCCGCCCCTGTTTATCACACCTATAAGCTCCCCTGCGATTCTTCCGAGTCCGAGTTCGCTCTCGATAAAGGCGCACAATCCTTCATCCATAAATGAAGAATCAAGCATCATGATATTTTCCTTTATATAATACGCCAGCTCCTCAGCCGAATATATCCCGATTTCCGTCCCCTCCATATAGAATGGCTTCATCGATCGTCTTCCGACGCATGTATAAAGCATAAATTAGTCCTCCAAGTCAACAATTTCTTCCTTCATTAATCCGCTCGACCTGAAAATTTCCCCGAAGCCGAGATCCGTTATCTCCACCCTGAGCTTCCGCCTCTCCGGACAGCTCAGTCTGAGCATTATCCGCGAAGCCCTCTCCGGTCTTTCGGGTATCCAGTCACATCGGATAAGGACATTCCTCTCTCCTTTTTCCTCATCACCCTGTATCACGAGTTCTATTCTTCTGTCGGCGGACAACATAAATTCCGCTGCCGCATCCACGTCATACCAGCTGATTCCCGCACTGACCAGAGGAATGACGCTCTCACGTCCTCCATCTTCCGCCCTTACGGATATCGAGGAGTTCAGCCTCGTCTCATCCATGAAGATGTAGCGGCTTCCAAGTCTCGTCCATGAGGCAAGGTCTGCCGCCGCAAAACACGCCCCCTTCGTATAGAGATTCTGCCCTACAAAAACGCGGCTTTTCGTGCACAAAAACCTGAAGGTTTTCTCCGCCCATCTGTCCTTGAAGATTTCTCCGGTAAGATAGACCGCCGAAGCCGTATCCACCGCAAACTCGTTCTCAACTATTTCGCGGAACATGTTGTCGAAGC
>CAJOPI010000181.1 GCA_905236275.1 uncultured Lachnospiraceae bacterium
AACCCTTATCGTATTTATCCCTGCAGACTTCATCATTTCAAAGTCTTTTTCGATACGTTTATAAGGTTCATACTCAGGATAATATGCTACGCCGTAAATTAAATCTTTCATCATAGGCTCCTTTATAATACACGTCTATCAGAAACTGCCTTTTTCCCATTTTCCTTTTTCAAGATCTGCTATTACCCTGTCATATTTTTTATCAAGATCAAATAATGTCATACAGATAATACATATAACAGCTGTGATGATCGGTACAACTATAACTGCAACTTTGATAGCGGCTATTGATGCCGGACCTGCAGGATCGACGTTGAAGTTACCTGCTGCAAGGATCCAACCTAAAGCGGCAGTTCCGATTCCGGATCCAACCTTTGTTGTAAATGATGAAGCTGAGTTTCCCATACCTACTGCCTGTACGCCGGTCTTCCACTGACCGTATGTGATAGCGTCCTGAAGAAGTCCCCACATCGTTGCAGCTCCGCATCCAAATCCGATTCCCTTTATGACATTGGAGAATACGATAAGAGGGATATTGGCTCCTGCGAGGGCAGTGATAATGAATCCGACAGCTGACACTGACATTCCGATCACGGAAAGCCATCTCTTCGAAACCTTCTTCATGATTATCGGTGTTACAAACATTATTCCCATCTGCGAAAGCGAAAGTGCATTTGAAAGAACTGCATAAGCGCCCTCATTCTTTAATACATACTGTGCAAAATAGTAATTACTTCCAAAGAAAGTAGACATCATGAAGTACATTGAAAAAAGAAGTATTACCTGGAGCACCCAATATTTATTAACTATAAGCGATTTTAATGCCTTTCCTACTGAAGGCTGATTTTTCTTTCCATTTTCACTGCCTGACTCATCTACTGCACGTTCTTTACAGAAAAGGAAAGTTGTAAGATTTATCAGTAAAAATGCTGCCATTAAAATGATCGTCGTTATTGTCCATCCCCTTCGAGGATCATCTGCACCAAATGCCCCTGTAAGTATCGGCACAACTGTATTGACTGTCATTGTTCCAAATGTAGCAAGGAGCATACGGACATTTCCAAGCACTCCTCTTTCATACTGATTAGTCGTCATCATTCCCTGCATCGTAGCATAAGGAACATTGAGCATTGTGAAAAATACTGTTGATACAAGATTATAAGTAATAAAAGCATACGCAACTTTTGCACCATCTGCGAGTCCTGCCGGCATGGAAAACATAAGTACCGTACAGATTGCAAGCGGTATCGAGGCTCTCAGAAGCCACGGTCTTGCCTTGCCCCATTTACTGTGAGTCCTGTCAACAATTCTTCCCATTATAAGATCTGAAAGTCCGTCAAAAATCCTTGATGCAGCCATTACCGAAGCTGCAGCCGCTGCATTCATTCCGCATACTTCTGTATAATATACAAGGAGGAAAGCGGAAATAACCGAATATACCAGATTTCCCGCATAGTCTCCAAGTCCGTATGCCAGTCTTTCACCCCATCCGAGTTTTGCATTTGAATCAACCTTTACATTCGAATCAGCATTTTTCTTCGCTGCAAATTCTATACTCATATCCATTTATACATCCTCTCTTTCCTTATACATGTGATGGGAACCAGCCCATATCAATTGATTTTGCAAGATCCCAGCAGTCCCATCCCTGCCATGCTTTATCTGTCGTATCAAGAAGCATTTTGTAAGTCCAGTAGAAATATCCGCTTCCCTTGCTCCACGCTTCTAAATGTGCTTTTGACAATTCCATATATATCTTTCTTTTTTCTTCTGCGTTAAGTTCTGCTGCCTTTGAAGGATCTACACCATTCAGAATAGTCTGTCCGCCCTTTGTGTCCATTCCTACGCATAAGCTGTTAAAGATACACCATTCTCCGACTACAACAGGAACGTACTTTTCTATTTTCTCGATCTCAGTTTCAAGTTTTTCTTTTATATATGCCTTGTAAGCCTCCAGCGTCTGCTCGCATCCAAGCATTTCAGCAACCATCAGATACTGGTGTGTATCAAGGATAACTTTTCCCTTAAATTTTTCCTGTGTGAGATATTCTTCCCATGCGTCAATCCTGAAAGCATCATGGAAAACTACATACGCATCATCTTTTATCTTTGGAATTATTCTTTCAAACGCCTTATCATAAAAGCCCTTTATCCATTCAAAAGAGATCGGTGCACTGCCTTCAGCCAGTTCTTTGTCAATAGGAGGATATCGTTTCTGAACCCCCATTCCTTCCCACATTTCTTCCGAAACAGGTTCATTTATCGGCTCGATACCGAAAAGTCCTTTCCGCTCACCATATCTGTCTGCAAGTTTTTCCAGAAGATTTAAAACGAATTCCACTTCATCTGGAAGTTGTGCCCATTTACAAACACCCGAAAGTCCGCCGTTATCGAAACCATTCTGGCTCATAGGTGCTGTGTGAAGATCTATTAGGATTTTAAGATCATACTTTTCAGCCCAGTCAAAAGCTTTATCAAGTTCCTCAATACATCCGATAAACGGTTCCCTGTCACCAAATATAAAATAGGGCACCGGGATGCGGACGGTATTCATACCCATCTCTGCTATCCTTGCAAAATCTCTTTCTGAAATATATTCGGAACGATGGATTTTTATACGCGCCTCGTATGCTTCTTTTGAAAGCTGTCTCGGAAGATAATATTCATCTTCCGCAGTCGTTCCTCTCCAAAGTCCGGGACTCATCCATTTTTCCAATACCAGCCAGTTACCAAGATTTACACCTTTTATTTCCATTTCATTTAACCTCTGATTTCTGTCGCAAGTGTTTCTTTTATGTCTTAAAATTTAAACTATATTTGCTTCTATAAATATCACGTTTCTCATATCTTTCTCACATTTCTCAGTTATTCAATCTAATATCCCCCCATCAGTGCTTATACGCTGCCAGCTCTCCGAATGAGAATAACAAAGAGTCACTCCGTGACTCTTTGCGCGCTGGTGCGCGCAAGCATAAGCTTGCAAACTTCATCTGCGCACCAGTCGCATCCTCGCGGAGCGTTTTTGCTGTATAGGGCATTTCGAAGAAATTTCCTATACAGCAAAAAAACACCCCCTCCTTCGGAGGGGGTGCCAAAAAGCGCGAAGTAATCATATTTCCAGGCTCGAAATCGAATGAGGATATACTAACGTTTCCGCAATTTTTCCATTAATCCTTACAGTAATTTTTTTAT
>CAJOPI010000182.1 GCA_905236275.1 uncultured Lachnospiraceae bacterium
ATTTGCCCATTGCGCTGGGTGCAAGCCGCTGAAAGCGGCTATTTTCCAAGTGCACCCAGACGCATCACATTGATAGTAAACGCAATTATTTATGATTTCCAAAAACATATCCATCATACCATTGTCTGATCAAATCCAACCTGTCGGCACAGTTGAAGTCTTTCTGCATTTCAATAACCTCTTCCTGTGTAAATCCAAAATACTGACTAAGGAACTGTAGATAAATAACTTATGCACACTTGCTTGTATAAACTTCCACTTGCTGCGTTATCGTCAATCAGCATAGCTCGCTACGCTTCATTCCTCTTCCTTGCAATTGAAAGTTTATCCTGCGCAATTGTACATGTTATTTATCTACAGTTCCCATATACTCACCTCCGATATCTTTCGTCAAAGATTTCCATCTCTGTTTTTAACAAACTTTCAGTGTACGGTACTTTCGTTTTTGCACTTCTTCCATATATTTTACTTCTTTTTTTCTATACCTTCTAAGTTAAAAATTTCCCACGCACTTTCAACATGCTCTTTCAGAAATCCGTCAGGTATACACCAGACAAGAAACAAAAGAACCGTCCCTATTACTGCCGCAGAAAGCAGAATAAATACTGTTCTCTTAATGTAATCCTTTATTGAAACCATATGGAATTTCTGCATCTGATTTTCCTCATTCTTAATTTTCGTATAGCAGTGTGGCATATTTACTTCTTAAATATATCGGAATTATCCACGCCCACTAATCCTGTCAAGTGCGCGATAAATAATCCTCCTAATTTTTCTGACCTTTGGTAAATCAACTAAAAGTTCTTTTCTCAGTGTCTTTACAAAAGCCTCACTATTCTCAAATCTATTATTGGCAAACAGCTTAAACAAAGTCTTAAAGGCATATCTTTTTTCTGAAGGCAGGTGCATTATCGGGTAATCCATATCTTTTTCCGTAAGGTCATCCAACTGCGCCGCCGTCCAAATTCTTCTTGTAAAACGACTTCCTTCGAACTTCCTGAATCCAAGCACAAAATAAATAAAAGTCCAGAAATGCGCTTCTTCGTTAAGCTTTACCGAGCCCTCTTCATATAATCTGTAGTTTTTCTTCCATAGTTTATGAAATTCCTCCATGATTTTTACCGCAACGTCACTTCTGAATGAAATGAGCTCCCCGCCCAGATACTCCAAACTTCCCATCTCATGTCCGTAAAAATCCTTATAGAGACCTTTCATCTGATTTAAGCTTATCCCGTTTATCGGATAATTGTCCCCATGAGGAACAGGATAGGCAAGAGCCCCGTCTTTTTCAATATTTGAAAAAAGCTCTGATATATCTTTAGTGAAAACACAGTCCGAGTCAAGTATCAGATGATTGCCTTCAATATTTTTAAGGCAATCGATTATATCATAAACATAGAACTGATTTCTAAACTGGAAAAACCAATCAGCAGGTGTCTTCGACGTTAGTTCCCTTTGTACTATGTCTATGGCATTTTCCTTAAAAAAAGCCCTAACATCAACGCCATCTACCTCTTTTGGAATTTCCGCAAGATTTGTAAAAAAAAGATAATTAACTTTTTCTCTCTGTGTCAGAAACGCAGACGCATAGAAATCATATACACATCTCCAGTAAACCTTCTGAAATTCAAAGTCACTTGTATTCTTTCCAACTGACGGATAAAAACTCTCATCATCCTTATTTTCCGCATAAAACCATGTTATTATATAGTTATCCATTCTGTTATGGTGTCCTTTGCAAACCATCTCTGTTATTTTCCCGACGTCTTTCAAACTTTATGACATCGGCAACGTCTTCAGCCTTTCCCCTTACAAAACCAAGCTTTTCAAAAAGCCTATGTGCCCTGATATTCTCGATTTTCGTATAGCAGTATAGCATATTTAACCGCATTCCGTAAAATCCTATTATGATGAGCTGTTCAAGAGCTTCTCCTGCTATTCCTTTACCCTGTGCAGATTTTCTGATAACTATCGAGATTTCAGCCTTTTTTTCATCATCATCTATATTTTTTAGGGCTGCAAAGCCTAAATATTCATCATTTTCGTCCGCAACAGCAAAATCGCGCCTGCTGATTTTATAAGCAGACGCAAAAATGTATTTCTCACAGTCTTCTATCGAAATCCCCCCGAAATCTTCTTCAAGATATTCCGTAATATCCTTGTCCCTCATCCATTCAAGCATAAAAGGGGCATCAGTATTTTTCAATTCCCGCAAATGAACCATTATATCTCTAATTCCCTACGAACCCTATCGATAAGATCATCGCCTGCTTACCATAACAGGCTATCCCATAGCAGAGCTTGTCTCATAGCCTTACGGCTTCGTCAGCGCATAGCCTTTTTCGACAATCTGTCCGAGTGCCTTTTTACAGTCGGCTTCCATGTCTTCTTTTTTGCTGCTTCTTTTTAACTCGATAATCACTATAACCTTGCGATTGTAGATAAAAGACATAATCCTCGTAAGAGTCTTTATTGAACCATGTATTTCTGCTAACGATGCCTTACCCGCCTTTAATCTCCGGAAAATCTCCATATCGTTTTCATCAACTTTATCCCTCTTCTCTTCTATCTGTTCCGCATTCCTCTTGCAGAACTCGGAGATAATCATTGCCAGCTTTTCAGTGCCCGATTGAGCACTGAATCAGCTATAATTTATGATGTCAGGGTCAAAAGTCATAATCCATGGCAAGCTTGCTTGCCAGTGGGTGAATGACTTTATGACCCGCCCCAATATGAGTGTGGAGTGGGGCGAAGCACCACGAAAA
>CAJOPI010000183.1 GCA_905236275.1 uncultured Lachnospiraceae bacterium
GATCTCAAAGCACCATTTAGCATTGAATCAAAGTTCTTTTCGCTACATCCCCGCTTAAACCATGGGATAAAGCATAAAGAGATTTTCGCATCTCCTGTTTTTTTCAAAAGATCATCTAATGGGATTCTGTCGTGGATCTTTATATTTGATGAATAAGGTTCATTTTCATCAATCCAATTGTTTCCGCCATATATGTCAACATGGATTCCAGCATGATCTAACGCGTGCATGCCGAGAAATTTATATTGTCTTCGAACATAATCGGTTATTGGGTCTGGGCTTTTTAGATACAGCTCTAAAAGCTCTGAGGTGGAAAGACTTAAGTTATGTTCCTGTAAATATAAGTCGATTGCTTCGTAAGCTGATTTATTTGTATTTGTGAAAAGATAGCTTACACAAAATGAATAGAAATCACTCCCAGCGTCTGACAGGAAACTGATAACGGGAAAGCCATTGAAATCAGTCTGACTGCCCATATAGATGACATCTATAGTTCGTTTGCTTATGGGAATATCTCTGCTAATTTCTGTCCCTCCCTGAGCCAGAAAAAAAGCATTATTAATTTTTGGATATATTTTCTTTACAAAATCAACATGATTTCTATCACAGCATATAACATTTATGGTGCATTTTGGGTTTAGATAATCGTTATAAAATACCGTTGGCGGATCTTCAAGATAGGAAAATACGGGGATTTCAAGTTTACTCCATATATTTTCGTTTTCGTTTATTGAGAAGTTTATACCAACATTGTTGTAGGTGAACATGGCACAACCTGATTGTATAATGTATTTGTCAAATGCACTGCTACAATAGCTGGCTTTGTCATTGATATCAACAAGATAATAATCAATTTTCCTACTGGTGAGAAAATCAATAAATCTGTCGATTTTTTTGTTTAGTATTGGGAGATTTCCTTTAAATAGTATAATGTGATTAATGTTGGAAATATTTTGCATATATTGCCTCGTGTATTTTTTTCTCTGATTTGAACATTTATAAGTTTAATCTGATATAATTATAACAAAGAGAAAGTTTATTAAAAGATTTTTTTTGAATGCATAAAATACTGCTGTTGAAATTTTACTTTGAAAGTGTTGTGGGAGCTGCGAAGCAGTGTAGCAATTTACTTCAATTTATGGTGGTGGCTGCAAAGTAGCCATGCCAGTTTTGAATATGAAAGAAGAATTATACGATAGAAATATGAAAAGAAAAATTCTGTATTTTGAAACATTTGACGTTAGTTGGATAGGAAGAGATATCCCTGTAAATTAGATCGAAAAATTGAAATAAGATCTGGTGTAAGCTACGACAGTGGTGATATATTCAAAATATACAAAAAGAGTAAAATCAACATTAATATTTCACTTCATTGTATCGAAAGTGGTTTTTCGCAGAGCTTTTTTGATGTGATGGCTTCAGGAGGATTCCTCCTGACAAATTATCAGAGCGAAATAGAAGACTTTTTTGAAACAGGAAAGGATATTGCAGTTTTTCACGATGAGAAAGAACTTTTGGAACTTGCATCATACTATCTTCATCATGATGATGAAAGGGAAGAAATAGCGCGTAACGGACAGGAAAAAGTGCTGAAAAACCATACGTATAGAAAAAGACTGACCGAGATAATGAGGATAGTTGACTGTTCAGCAGGTCTGCGCTGAACAGTTGTGCGGACAGTTGAATAAGCACAGGCTCATAAAAATAGATCCTGTCGGAACGGAGGAAATGGACATGGCTTTTAAGATAGGTATAGGCAGATCAGATTTCGAAGCACTCAGAGAAGCCAATAATTATTATGTTGATAAGACAGAATTCCTTTATGAACTTGTAAATGATACTGACAATACAGTTTCATTGTTTACCAGACCAAGGAGATTTGGCAAAACGCTCATGATGAGCATGATGGAGAATTTCTTTAATATCAATAAAGACAGCAGACGCATTTTCTCGGGACTTAATATAACAAAACATGAAGACTTTTGCAAAGAATGGATGAATCAGTATCCGGTGCTTTTCCTTTCGCTTAAGGATATAGAGGGAGAAACGTTTGAAGACGCTTATGAAATGCTTAAAATTCGAATCTCTGAACTTTGTCAGATACATAGTAATTTAGAAAAAAATGACAAATTGAACAAGTCGGATATTGACAGTTTTGATAAATTATTGTTTAGGACTGCTGAAACTGCAGAGATTAAGAGTTCACTTAAAACCATCATGCGAATGATGAGGATTGTATACGGAAAACCGGTCATATTTCTTTTAGATGAATATGATGTTCCCCTCGCGCGGGCAAGTGAAAAAGATACGACGGAGAATAAGTTTTATGTAAGGATGCTGGATATTATCAGAGGCATAATGAGTACTTCGCTAAAGGATAATGAATATCTGAAGTTTGCAGTAATAACCGGATGTTTAAGAATTTCCAAGGAGAGCATATTTACCGGAACAAATAATTTCAAACCATATTCAGTACTTGACAGAAGATTCAGTACATATTTTGGATTTGTTGAAAAAGAAGTAGATGAGATGTTGGAAGCTGCCGGAGTAAAAGAGCTTACGCATGATGTTAAAGAATGGTATGACGGATATGTTATTGGAGACGAATACTTATATTGCCCTTGGGATGTGATTAATTACATTTCAGATAATATATATGATAGAAATGCAAGACCAAAGAACTATTGGAAGAATACCAGCCATAACGGAATACTGCTTTCATTCGTAAAAAGGAATGATTTCGATGTTTCCGGAAAATTTGAAAAATTGCTTAATGGTGGCTGTATTGTACAGAGGATTTCGGATGAACTGACGTATGATACACTTGATGCTTCTGAAGATAATCTTTGGAGTGTATTGTTGATGACGGGGTATGTAACCAAGGCAGATAACAGAGAAGATGAAGAAACTGTCAGGATAAAGATTCCAAATAAGGAGATAGCTTCAATATTTGAGGATACGGTTATAAGACTGTTTAATGATACTTTGGATATTAGCCGTCAGAAAGAGATGATGGAAGCCTTTTGGAGTAGGGATGAGATTCAGGCGGGGAAAATTGTTTCAGATTTATTATGGGACACGATAAGCTTTAATGATTATCATGAGGACTATTACCACGCTTTTCTGACAGGGATATTTGTGGGGCATGGATATGAAGTTGAGTCAAATAAAGAAAAAGGGCTTGGAAGACCGGACATAGTATTGCTGGACAGATCAAATAGACGTGCAATTATTATCGAAGCAAAAAAATCTGTGAAGGAAACTGATATGGACACAGATTGCGAAAGAGCTATAGAACAGATAAATAAACAAAGGTATTCGGACGGACTGTATGGTTATAAACAGATATTATGTTATGGGATAGCTTTTTTTCAAAAACAGGCAAAGGTTAAAATCGGGGATAGACCTTAGGAACTGTTACAAAATAATTTGAACATTTACTTGTAAACAATTTCCATATGCTGCATCAGAAAGCCTCGCCGTAGCCCACTACGACTGCGTTTTCTTCTTTGCATATGAAAATGTTTTCTGCGTAAATTGTTCAATTTATTTATGAACAGTTCCTTAGTTGGTGAGGTATACTTGCATGAAGGACAGTAATCCTATTTTAATATTTAAGGGAGATATAAATCTTTGTTCAGGTATTCTGTATTCTTTTAGTGTGCAGTTGGCTAAGGCTTTGTCGGCTCTCGGAGAAGATATTATTTTCTTTGACACAGGGAAAGACAGACCGGAGGATTATTTAGGACGGAAGTTTAAGGCAGTCATAGGATTTATGGAAGTGTTTTTTTACAATACTCTTCCTGACAGTGATAAGCTTCTTTTTGACATGATAGACGGTCCGAAATTTAATTATTGGACTGATCACCCGGCTTTTTATTATCATTACATGAAAAGGATTCCAAAGGACTACTTTATTCTTACCGAAGACCGCAATTATGTGAATTTTATAAATAAGTATTATAAAAATACAAGAGCTTTTTTTCTTCCACCGGGGGGAATAGAGCCGGAAGAACAGGTTCCTTTTGGAAAAAGAAAATTTGACCTTATATTTTTGGGAACTTATGTCAATTGGAAGGATACGGTAAAAACCTTTGAAAATATTGACGATACAACTACAATCATTGTGTCGAATTATCTTGAATATCTGATACGCAATCCTGAACTGACTGCTGAAGAAGCATTTGTCAGAGTGCTTGATGACTTGGGCGCAAAAGTAACAGAGGAAGAATATTTGAATGAACTCTGTAAAATACATAAGCTCGCAGGATGGGGTGCGGCAAGACTTTATAAGGAAATGATAATAGAGCGTATATTACAGTCGGGAATAACGCTGAATGTTTTCGGAGATAGCTGGAAGGAGTCACCATTCTCGGGAAACCGACATCTAAAAATAAATCCTGCCGTAAGAGCAGAAAGTGTATCGGAAATATATATGCAGTCAAAAATGAGTCTGAATATCATGACCTGGCATAAGGATTCGATAACTGAAAGAGTTCTTGACAGCATGATGAGCGGAAGCATAGTTATAACTGATGAAACCGATGCTCTGAAGGAAGCATTTACGGATAAGGAAGAACTGCTCTTTTTTTCTCTGAAAAACATTGATATGGTTCCGGAGATTATCAGTGAGAATATGGATAATGAAAAAATCGCAGAAAAGGGCCATTTAAGAGCCTTAAATGAACACAGCTGGATGAAAAGAGCTGAGATGTTAAAAGAAATAATTGAGGGGCTGAGTAAATGACCTTTTTTAGAGGAGCCTTTTTTGCCGCCGGATGCCAAATCACAAGATTTGAGCAACGGCGATGCAAAAACGGACATCCGGGACTATATGTCAACATATAAACTTACGTTTATTAAGGAGGGAAAGCATGAACGTATACATACTTGCGCCGGTTGATAAAATGTCCGGTGGGCCTGAACTTGCCCACCAGTTATGCCATGCAATAAATACGAATACTGATTCAAAAGCCTTTATGTGTTATGTGAATGTCTTTGCGCCTTTCAGTGAAGCACTTTGTGCAAAGGCCGTTGCCCCTGAGCCTTTCAGAGTATATGGCACCGAACCGGTCTTTTCGATGGAGGAGATGGACAGAAAGGGCAATGTTGTCGTATTTCCGGAGGGTCTTACACTCAGTATGCCCTACGTAAAAAATGCAGCAAAGGTGATGTGGTGGATGAGCGTGGATAATTACATTCTGTCCACTGATGAAGAAAATCTTGATGATATAGCAAAAACTGTTGACCTGCATCTATACCAGTCAAACTATGCAAAGGACTATGTTGAAAAGAAAATCCCGGGCGCAAATGGTATGTATTTATCGGACTATATAAATGAAGAGCATGGGAAATTCCTCTATCCTGCGGAATTCAGGCAGAATGCCGCGCTCTACAATCCGGCCAAGGGCTATGATATACTTAAACACATTCAGGAGAAGATTTCATGGCTTAAATGGATTCCGATAATAGGTCTTGAACTGCCACAGATTATCCTTCTCATGCAGAGCAGCAAGATATATGTTGACTTCGGGAATCACCCCGGCAAAGACAGGATTCCGCGTGAGGCAGCCGCAAATGGCTGCTGTGTCATAACAAACAGAAAAGGTTCTGCCGCCTATGATACGGATGTGCCGATTCCTCCGTCTTATAAATTTGACAGGCCGGAGGAGGAAGCGGATTCAATTGATGCCCTGCTGCATGACATCTGTGATAACTTCAAGGCACATCAGGATAAATTTGAAGCTTACAGAAGCTTTATCAGGGGTGAAAAAGAAAAATTCAATGCTGATACAATTTTATTTTTAGAAAAAATTTCACGTGGGCTTTAACAGCGTTTCTAAAGCAGACATACTTTTTTTCAGTGCTTCGGACAGCTCATTGTTTTTGCTTATCAGCTCGTTAAGCAGATTTTCGATTGAACTGTCCGTCATTGCATTTTTCATGAAATCTTCAAGCAGTTTGTGATAATAAGCTGTCTGCTTTGCGTAATCCCACCATAATGCCTCTATGGGAAAATGATAATTTCCATTGTCCCAGGGCTTGTCTCCGGCAAAATGGATAATGGCTGCTTCCTTTGCCTCCCCGTAGGTTATCCCTGCTCTGTGAGCTATTCTTGCAAAGAGATTATATTTGTTGCAGTCTGCATAGCCTGTCTTTTTCCAATGCACCCAGTTCAGAATGTCCTGGTCCGGTGCCTCCATTTCATAATTCCAGGCCTCGATTGCGTCAAGGTAGGTTTGAAAACTGTAAGCCCTTCTTATATCAGAAATATTGAGGAGCATGACTCCGGAATTGAAATACCTGTGCCCGTTTCTGTATGCTTCGGCGAGCATTTCTCTGTTTTTTGTTCCATAACCTTCGGTATCGTTCAAGCCTCCCTTGTCATCGCAGACTATCAGCTCCATTCCATTAAAATCACTGTCGTAAAGCTCTTTAAGGGATTTATTTATGATTAAATCCCCATCAAGATATAGAGCCCGTTCAATGCCTTCGGGCAGAATTTCGGGAATCAGCAGGCGGTAGTAGATTTCCATGCTCCATTGTTCGTTTCGTGGAAGGCGGCTGCTGAAATTCTCTTTATCGATAGTTATTGAATGGACAGTCAGGTCGTAATTATTTAGGGCTGACTGAATTTCTGAAATATCGTCTGCTCCAAGTTCGCTGTGAAGTAGATAGGCATCGATATGACAGGGATTGTTTATGCCAAGCGAAGTCAGCATTACGACAGTGTATGGAATATATCTTTTATTTAGTGCAGTTATAATATTCATTTTTTGTACCTTCCTTTTGAGGTTAAGAAAAAAGATAATTATGCCGATATATTTCACGAATTCATAAATAATTATGAGAAAGGCAGAATTACTGTGAAAGAATATAAAATGAACGTTTCTCTGGCGTTTGACAACAATTATATCCAATATGCATATATTACGCTGATGTCACTTTTTATAAATAATTCTGATGCTGAAATCTCGGTTTTTATTTTACAGTATGATTTATCCTCTGAGTCGAGAAGGATTCTCACAAAATTAGCGGAGGGCTATGGCAGCAGGGTGATTTTTCTTGATATTTACCCGGAAAAATTAAAGAGTCTCCCTGTTAATAAATGGCCGGTGCAGGTTTATTTTCGACTTCTATTAACTGAAATCTGCCCCGATGAGCTTGACAGAATTTTATATCTTGACTCGGATATCATAGTAAACGCATCCTTAAAGGAACTGTACCTGACGCAGTTCGAGGATAACGATCTGTGTGCGTGTTATGACCTTAATCTTCTTGCTACAACGGAAGAAATATTTTTATACCACAGACATCCGGCTCTGGCACCTTTGCTGAAGAACAAATGCTATATTAACTCCGGAATGCTTCTTTTCAATTTGGAAAAAATGAGAAAGAAATATTCCCTTAACAGTTATATGGAAGCCTGTGTAAAGCTTGAAGGCAAAATATATGCGCCCGACCAGGACCTGATAAATTATGTTCATGCCGGCAGGATAAAGCCTTTAGACCCCTGTAAATATAACTATCCGGCATATATAGCCTTTATTGACGGGAAAAGGTCAAATAACGCTTCGGAAATACCGATAATGCATTTTGTATGTGAAAAGCCCTGGCAGGGAGGTAATCATGCTCATTTTGAAACAGAGATGATCTGGTGGAAATATGCCTTGAAATCCCCCTATAAGGACAAGCTGCTTGAAAGATTTCTGAACGATGCCATCTCCGATCCGACCATAATGGAAAACCTTAATGGAACAGACGAAATAAAAAATGCGCTCGTAGCAGAAAACGCAAGACTGAAAAAAGAGCTGAATACCGCCATAGAGCAGATGAAAAAGATGATTTCAATTTTTTCAAAGTGAAGCAGGGGTTATTTCTGCCTGTCCTTTTTCATATCATTTGCAATTTTGACAATTTCCAAAGCTCTTTCCGCGCCATAGCTGTCTATAATGTCTTTGTAGAAATTCAGCCTGAATACATCAACCTCACGTGGGTCATGGACAGATTCAAGAACCTCTAAGTAGGTAAGAAATCCCATCGGGTTGTCGACAAACTTTTTGTCTGCGCTTGCAGTAAGTCCGTCATCCAGATATTCGCAAATATAGATTATTTCATTGAACCAGCGGAGCTTATAGCCGTCCCTTGCTATAGTTTCCCATATTACTGACTCTGTGAGAAAGTTTTCCCCTTCAAATTCGGGAAAGGGATATTTTTTCAATAGGCTTGTCTTGTATATTTCGGCCTTATCATCCAGCAGATTGTAGAGATGTCGCTGAAGATTGGTACAGTCCACATAGCTCCCTTCAAAGGAAGGATAACCTCCTATGGGATTCTCATTTTTGTCAGCTCTGAGGCCGCTTACACCCGCAAAAGCTTCGTTGTCGGCTATTCCGTTAAACCAGAGCGATACTTTTTCAATGGCAGAGGGCAGAAGGTAATCATCACTGTCAACAATAAAGAAAGCATCGGAAGAAGCCATATTCACAGCTTTATTTATTGCTCTGTGCTTTCCTCCGTTTTTTACTTCCTTATAAATTATGGGAAAGCCATTGTCTTCTGAAAGCCATTTTTTAAATAACTTATTCGTGTAATCTGTGCTGCCGTCGTTGATGACAATCCATTCAAAATCCTTAGATGACTGATTTTTAAGCGAATTATAGAGGGCTTCAAGACGATATGCCCTGTTGTAGGTGGGGGTAAAAACGGAAATCATGTGCTTCCTTTCCTGCTCAAAAAGATTAAAATGTAACTCTGATTTCAGCATTGGGATTAGTGAGAAATTGTGTAGCGTTTGTTACGGCTATTTCACTGAAATGAGTAAGCTCAAGGAAATCGGCGAAAACAGCCTGCGCTGCTTCGTCATTGACCCGAAGCCTTGTTTCTATAGCTTTTTCCAAAGCATTCCAGATAAATATCAGAGTATTGAGGTCTGCGCGCAGATTTGCCGGGAGGTATTCATGAAGGGTCTCGGCAAGTTCATCCTTTTCCATGTAAGCAGTGCCTAAAATTATGGAAAGCTTTTTTACAGCTTCGTTTCTTGCACAGCCCTGACTGATGCTGTACATTATTACGGCAGTAGCCTGTTTAATTTTGCGCTTTTTATAGAGCTCATTGCAGACTTCAAGTACGTTTTCAGGGTTGCTGTAATCGCAGGCTTCTTTTACAAGCCATTCCGTTGAGCCATATTGTTTTATTGCTGCCTCGATTATTTTCTTTCCTTCCCTTTCCATCTTCATAATGAAAAGATGGCTGAGCCTTTCGGCAATGAATCCTACATCTCTGTTCTGATAAATGTCGGTTTTCGAGGGACTACGCCTGTAAAATTCATCAAGAATCGGGAAAGCCCAATCGCAATATTCAATATAGAGGTCTTTGCGAAAAACATTTATGTTGCCGACATGAATAAGTTCGGAATCAAAGACTTCATTATCGAATTCAAAATCCGCCGCATCTTTCTCTTCTAATATTTCCATAAAAAGCTTCCAATCGGAAGAATAGTGAAGCTTGCAGTAATTATCTTTAATTGACGCACCGAGATTGAACTTTTCGGACGTTATAATGTCAACTCCGTCTTCTATGTATTTCTCATATTCAAGGTCTGAAAGATTTAGTCTCCTACGATAATGGGAGATTCCTATGTAGGGGGTGTCGTCAGGGTGCCGGTATATCCAATACATGGCTGTGAGTTCACTATAACGTTCATTTCTGTCAGAAATGCTTTCTTCGAATGCATCGTGGTCGTTTATCTCTGTGTTTCTTATTTCCGTTAGGGCTGCGCCTGCCTGAATAGGGATTTCATATTTCGAAACCGGTATCTTTTCCGACAGGGGTTTGTCAGCATGACAGGATACAACATAAAGCTTTAAATTTTTTTTATTAATTGAATACATTTTTATATACTGCCTTTCAGTTTTTTATCCTGCGGTAAACGAGATGTTTATGATATCATTATAACGATGTTAAGGTCAAAAGTGATGTCAGGGATTGTTCCGCACTTCGTGCTCACACAATCCCACCCAATATTCGTGTTTTCGTGGTGCTTCGCCCCACTCCACACTCATATTGGGGCGGGTCATAAAGCCATTCACCCACTGGCAAGCAAGCTTGCCATGGATGATGACTTTTGACCCTGACATCATTATAACATTTACTTTTATCAGTTAAAAGCTAATTAAAATATGGATTTCGTCCGATATAAATGTAATGAATATGTTCGGGCTTTTTACCGGAACTGATAACCACAGGGCACATTTCTGATGCAGAGGAGGGCTTCTGCGCTTATGAAGAAAATATCTGTAATTATTCCCTGCCACAATTCTTCTGAATGGGTAGGAGCGGCGTGGCAATCTTTGAAAAATCAGACAATGGAAATTGAAAGCATTGAGTGCATATTTGTTGATGATGCCTCGACAGATGAAGGAAAGACTTTGGATTGTCTTCGAGAGATAGAAGCGGAGGCACCGGAGAGTGTTATTGTGATAGAACTGTCGGAAAATCTTCGGCAGGGGGGAGCACGTAATGTCGGAATGCAATATATGACGGGAAAATATCTTCTCTTTCTCGACTCGGACGATATGTACAGACCGGAGGCGTTCGAGGAGCTATACGCACTTGCCGAAAAAAATGACGCGGATATTGTTCAGTTTTATGAAGAGGTTTTATGGAGAGATATTTTGGACAGTTCAATGCCTGAAAGAAAAGACGAAGGCGAAGAAATGCTTTGCGATATGAGAGAAAATCCTGATGCAAGGACAGTATTTCTTATCCATATGATGGGACCTTTTGGTTGTAAAAATAAGTTTTACAGAACTGAACTGATAAGGAAGGCGGGAGTTCGCTTTTCAGAAAAAAGGATATACGAAGAGCCGAGGTTTGTTTATCCTCTTTATCTTTATGCGGAGAGGGTTTTGATCACACCATATAAATATTATATATGGAGACGGCATTCGGAGTCCACTATGGGTTCTGAGCTTGGAGGACGGCTGCTTGACCACCCGGAGGTTCAGCTGGAGCTGTTTGAAGACCTGGAAAGCAGACAAGAACTCTATGAGGAGTATAAGAGAGAAATTGACTTCCACTTCTTTTATTCCTACTATTTAGAAACGCTTCGCTTTTATATCTGTAATAACGGAAGACTTTCTGTTGATTACTTTAGAAATATGCAGAGGCTGCTGACAGAGAAAATCGGAAATATAAAGGACAATCCCTGTTTTCAGCTGATGAGTGACAGACCTCATCTCCTGGCGGTTTCAGATACGGTTGATATGCATTTTGACAGAGAGGAGGAACTGAAGCTTCATTTGAAGACAGTGTTCTGATATGGTAAAAAATGTTTGGTAAAAAATACAATAATTACAGCTGAAATTAAGTGCGCATTGGCAAAAATCACGAATATAATGTATAATGGATAGTGTATTTGGGACAAAGTGAATCAAATCGAGGAGGTAAAAAGATGAAACTTTTAACGAGAAATTTTGGAGAAATAGAAGTAGATGACTCTAAAATAATTACTTTTCCCAAGGGGATTGTCGGTTTTCCTGATCTTATCAGCTTCACGCTTATTTACGACAGCGAAAAGGAGAACAATTCCATTAAATGGCTCCAGTCTCTTGATGAGCCGGAATTTGCCATGCCGGTAATTGATCCGCTGCTTGTCTCAAACGATTATAATCCTGAGATTGATGATGATAAGCTTTCGGTCATAGGAGAATGGGACAGTAATGATATTCTCGTGCTGGTCACGATCACAGTTCCGCATGAGATTGAAAAAATGACCGTAAATCTTAAGGGTCCCTTTGTCATCAATGCGACAACAAGGAAGGCAGTACAGACCATCCTGGAAGAAGATAAGTATGAAGTCAGATTTCCTATTTATGAGATACTGAAAAAAATAAAGGAAGAGTCAAAAAAATCAGGGGAGGTGTGATAGGAAATGCTTACATTATCGAGGAGAAAGAATGAAGCAATCGTTGTAGATAACAATATTGAGATCACTGTCCTTGAGATAAGGGGAGATCAGGTAAAAATCGGTATATCTGCGCCGAGAGATGTTGCCATCTATCGTAAAGAAGTCTATAAGCAGATAGAGGAAGAAAACAGGAAATCCGTTGACAAGGATACGATGAATAAACTTAATGAACTGATATAAAAAAGGCGGCATGGGTACATGTCGCCTATATGTCTATATCAGGAGGTGTAACAGAGGGGGATGGTAATGGCGGTTTTTTTTAGATTCGAAGAGTCTTTTTTTCAGGAGGAAAAGAGAGCCGGCTTTGAGATATCTTCCCTTATGAAGAGGTGCTGGGCGGCGGGTATGCAGTCCTTGTCTGACATGTCGAAGGTATGCGAGAGGCATGGGATAGAATGGTTTGCTTTTTGCGGCACTCTTCTGGGAAGCGTCCGTCATCATGGATTCATCCCGTGGGATGATGATGTTGACGTTGCAATGAAAAGATCCGACTACATGAAATTTCTACAATACGCGCCAAAGGAAATGCCTTCTTTTTACACTATAGAGACCTATGATGAATATGACTGGAATGAGCAGCAGGATTATGTGTCTGACTATGATGGTATAACAAGGATAAATACAACGAGGCTTCCTGATTTCAATCCCGAACACCTTGAATATTTTCATGGCTTTCCTTATCCTGCGGGAATCGACCTTTACCCGCTTGACTATATATCCGAGGACCCGACGGAAGATGCATTGATGAAGGAACTGCACAGACTGCTGAACTATTTAAGACTCAGGATAAAGGAGCCTGTCTCGGCAGAGAGAAATCTTGAGTTTCTGAGATGGGAAAATTTCTCTGAGGAGGTCAGAACGGGCATTATAAATATTGAGGAGACGCTTGGACAGGAGATAGACAAGGCTGGGGATATTCTTCTGCAGCTGGATCTGATTTTAGACGCAGTCAGCTCCATGTTTTCAGGAAGCGGCAGCGAAAAGCTTGCATTTTTAAGACACTATATTTATGATGATTCGTCTTTTATTTTCGATAAGAAATGGTTTGAGGAAAGAGTAAGGCTTCCCTTTGAGTCAGGCATAATTTATGCACCGTCGGAGTTTGACAGGGTGCTTAAGTCAAATTATGGTGAGGACTACCTGAGACCTTCAACGGCAGGGGTTCATGAATATCCTTTCTATAAAAAGTGGGAATACAGGGTGAGGGAACATGTGAGGAAAAATCCCGAATTGTCCGAAATCATGTCTCCCTATTATTATCCTGATATTGAAAGGTGCTAAGCGAGGTTTTTGCATGGATAGTGTAAAATATGATGCTTATATAGTAACAACTGCATCTGACATGGAAAGAGTAAAGGTATTGCAGGACAGGATGATAAAGTATCTTCCTGCCGCGAAGGTCTTTTTTGTCGGAAGCGCAGAGGTCGGGGAGTTAGTCGAAGAAGAAAAGAAAAGCGGATTTATCAGCAGAGAATTTTGGGACAGAGTAGGCTTCATTAACGAAAATGATATTCTAAGCTTTGACGATACGGCAGAGCTTATGGAAGAGAATATGAAGGAAATTCTTAGGGGAGAGAGTGTTCCGCGAAAGGCAGTGGGCTGGTATTACCAGCAGTTCGTCAAATATCTGATAGCAGACAGATGCAGTGATGAGTATTACCTTGTATGGGATGGAGATACGGTTCCCTGTGGGGAGTTCAGTATGTTTTCCGAGAGCGGGATACCCTATCTTGATGCCAAGCATGAATTCAATCCGAGATATTTCGAGGAACTGAAAAGGCTTATTCCGGGAATGCAAAAGATAGTGGAGCAGTCCTTTATATCTGAGCATATGCTTTTTAAGACAGAGCTGGTCAAAAATCTTATGTATGAAATAGAGTCGAATGAAAAGATAAAAGGAGAAAAGTTCTGGGAGAAAATACTTAATTCACTAACGGCAATGGAGCTTAACGAAACCAGCTTCAGTGAATATGAAAGCTACGGCACGTATGTTGCCTATACAGATATCTTTGCCTATAGGATGAGAGACTGGCATTCCTTCAGATATGGAGCGATGTTTTTCGATATAAATAAAATTTCGGAAGAGGATATGGCATGGCTTGGACGAGATTTTTTTGCAATATCCTTTGAAAAGAACCAGAGTCCGAGAGAGGATACAGCGGGGATTTTTGATAATCCCAAATATCAGAAAAAGATGTCTGCAAAACAGGTGCTTTTGGTAGTTCAGGAAGAATTTAATGAGGATGCTCTGTTTGAGAGGTGGGATTGAAAATATAAATGATGCCAGGGTCAAAAGTCATCATATAAATTTTTTATGAAAAATAATTAAATTTTCGTTTTGGACTTTAGATTTTAGAAATTTGTCCGATATAAAAAGCACAGACAGAACGGGATTATAAGGATGTAATCCTTTGAAAGTACACATGGAGGTGAAAGGTGATGAGTGGTTAAGAATTGGAAGAAGCTGAGAATCCCTGTTTTTTTATAGATGAAAGGAGATTGAAATATGGCTAATAGGATTACGGGGTTAAACTCCGGACTGGATACAGAAACCCTGATAACCGCTCTCACAAGCCGTTATCAGACAAAGCTTGATAATTATAAGGGAGCACAGAAGAAGCTTTCATGGAAGCAGGATAAGTGGAAGTCATTGAATAAGGACATTATGGCTTTCTATAATGGCTCAGGAATGTCTGCACTCCGCTATGCATCTTCCTACAATCAGAAAACGACTTCTGTAAGTGATGCGAGTGTTGCGACGGTTACAACGGAATCAAATGCGATAAATACCACGCAGACACTTGAAGTACATTCTCTTGCTACAGCAGGCTATCTGACAGGTGGAAGCCTTAGTGGAAAGAACGGTTCGGATGTTGCGGTTGACAGTGCTGGAAATCCTTTGGAGGGAGATTTCCAAATCCAAATTGGAAGAGGAACCCCTACTACAATTCA
>CAJOPI010000184.1 GCA_905236275.1 uncultured Lachnospiraceae bacterium
ATTGAGAGTGACCAGTACATCGAGGATTATTTCGTTGCTGACTGCTTCATCAATCTCTATAGGATTTTGAAGTGTAATATCCTTTACTTCAGACGGATTAAGTCCTTTGGCAGCACATATGAAAGATTTGAGCGCCATCTTGGATGTCTGCATGACATGATGAAACATTAGATCATTACGCAGGGTAATGTCAATCGGGCCTGTTGCCAGGCTAAATGAATTTTTCTTTTGCATAATAATTTTCCTCAAATTATTTTTCTAAAGGAATTCCCTTGATTTGTTTATAGATTAGTGGAACTGCTTTGCCGGCAGCTGTTCCCAAGATAGGCGTCTTGAATGACAAGACGAAAGTTATAATAACATGAATGTATACATAATGCAAGAGGAAAATTGACAAACTGTATTTATAGCAAATGTTATTGACATTTGCCTTGTTTTCTTGCATTCGGCTCTTTCTGATGCTAAAATTCAGGCATAGACTGCTTAACAGATGTTTTTTTCAAACGAGGAGAATATTTATGTCTGAAGCAAGTGAAAGAATGAGAAGAGAGAGCAGCATTAATGATGCGAAGCGTGATAAGGGGCTGACCACACCGAAAGGGGTCAGGCGTTTTAATGATATTGTTTACGGGGATAATGAGTCGGTGCACAGGCTTGACTGCATGAGACCGGCTGATTCCGGTATGGAAAAGATTCCCGTCATAGTCGTGGTTCATGGCGGCGGATGGGTATACGGAGACAAGGATTTGTATCAGTATTATGCCTGTACACTTGCGGAACGGGGATTTGCAGTTGTTTGCTACAGCTACTCTCTTGCACCGGAATACACTTTTCCGGCATCCTTCGTGGATACAAACAATGTGATAAGCTGGATGTATGACAATGCAGATAAGTATGGCCTGGATATGGATAAGGTCTGTCTTGCGGGTGATTCTGCGGGGGCACATATGACAGGGATTTATACTGCGATCTGTACGGATGAGAAATATGCGTCAGAAATAGGAATAAAGGTGCCGAATAATTTCAAGCCCAAAGCTATATTTATGAACTGCGGAAAATATACCTTTAAGCAGGAAAAGGCTGCTGATAATATAAGCGCAGACAGTGTGAATGATTACGAACTGATGGGGGATCTGATGGGGCATCCTGCGACGGATGAGGAGCTTGACAGGATCGATGTGCTTAAACATGTAAATGCTTCATTTCCGCCTGCGTTTATAATGTCTTCCCATGGAGATTTCCTGCTCGACCAACAGCCCATGCTTGTGGAGGCCTACGAAAAATATCATTTGAAATATGAAAGCCGCATTTATGGAAGCGAGTCAGAGCCTCTTTTCCATGTATTTCATCTGGATATGAATTTAGCAATCGGGCAGAAATGCAATGATGATGAATGCGAATTTTTCAGAAAGGTGCTCAATTCTTAAATGAATAATTCTAAATCAGCCTTCTTCGTTTTTTCGAGACAAAGGCTGACATTTCTCATATCGCTGTAATTTACGTGATTCTGGGCTTCTTCATAGCTGCTTCCGCTGGCGATTTTCCTTTCAAGGAGACGCTTGCGGAGCAGTTCGGCATCAGCCCTGATGGAAATTGTATAATCTGCGAAGACGGACAGCTCGCGCCATCCGTCTTCATCAAGAAGAAGATAATTACCCTCGATTATAACAATATCTGAGCTTACAAAAAGCGCATCCTCGGTGGGATTGTGCAGAAGACGGTTGTAGACGGGCCAGCCGCAGTTCTCGCCGGAAGCTATTTTTGAGATTTTATCTTTAAGTTTTTCCAGCTCAAAGGTTATCGGAGCCCCTTTAATCTTAACCATCGGAACTTCGATTCCATCAACGATTGTTGTGTGGGAGGTGAGGTATTCCTGCCGTCTGTGAAAACCATCCATGCCAATCACCTGAATCTCGGGCAGGTCATCATTTGTATCTGATAAGTTCTTCAGAAAGCTTAAGAGAGTGCTTTTTCCGGCTCCGGGAGGTGCGGCAAGCATGGCAATAACACGTCTTCCCTTTGCTTTTCTGATTTCGCCAAGTTTTTTCAATAAAGGAATAAAAATCTCATTAACATCTTTTTCGCTGTAAGAAGCCTCTACGTCAATTCCATTTATATTAACCGCATATTTTATCATAATCTGACCAGCTCGAAATCCTTTCAACAGTATGTTTTCCTTCTGTTCCTAAGTTTAACATTTTTAGCTGAAAAAGAAAACTATGAACAGATTTAGCTAAAGTATTTCCATATTTTTTCCGATATAGTATTGAGTGCATTAGACCGGGGCTTGATAGGATAGGATGGTGATTCTTATGGCATTGGCGGGAATGGATATACTTACAAAGCAGTACGACGGCAATTTCGCCGCATTCGTGGAGGACTATAAGGAAGCGAATAAGATTACGGCAAAGCAGCTAAAAGACTCTAAGGACTGGCGGACTATGTCAGAGGATGAGTGGAAGAAGACTCTTGAAAGCTTTGATAAATATGTCGAGGCGTGGCAGGAGGAAATGGACAGAAAGATAGAAAAGCAGCAGGAGGCAGGCGAAAAAGCGGCGCTTAAGGCTCCGCCCGGAATGAGGTCGATTGCAGCTTCACAGGCAATGCTCGCAGTTGCGGCATCAGGCTTTTACACAGGAAATTTTGTCGGAACGGAAACCGAGCCGGTGGAAGAGGAGGAAGGTTCGATTGACCACGAAAAGAACTGGACAAAAAGGCTGAAAACCGATGACCAGCTTATATTTCGTATGGCAAAGGAAGCCCAGACAGCAGAAAATGATGCGATGAGGGCCGTTTCCATGGACACAAAAAGGGTGCACTATATGGACGGAGAAAGCTCTGAGGTTCTGTGGGATAAAAAGTTCAGGAATGAATATATTTGAATAACTTTGTGATATACTCATAATGAACATTTTAGAGAAATGCTTGTTATGAGTATATTTTTATGTAAATTTTAAGGGAGAGATTTTTATGAAAAGAAGAGTAGCTACAGCTTTATCGGCGCTTATCCTGTCTGTGGGACTGATGGGATGCGCTCTGGCAGAAGGAGAGGACGGAAGCTCTTTAGCGATAATCGGTGGTGCGGACGGACCAACTTCAATATTTTTAGGACCCGGCAGTACGGAGAAAGACATATCAACAGAAGCTGCTTCGGAAACAGAAGGCAATACAGAATCAGAGGAAAGTAAAGCGGAAGTGGAAGAAACAGTTAGTGAAACAGAACAACTTTATACGGAAGCAGACTTAAAATCCTTAAAGAATACGGAGATTTTTCTGCCGTCTGCAATAGAGCATATCTTTATCGGAAGCATCAACAAAAAAGGTAATGCAACAGGATATCATTACGAGGGCATTGAAGATTCTTTGGGAGAGGTTATAGAGGGAACAAGAAGCAAGCCTGACAGCTTCGGGGTTTACAGCGGTAAGATAAGAATTAACGGTATAAATAAAAGCGGAAACAAGGGTTATTCGACCTTTTACCCTGAAGATATGTCCCCGCAGGAAGTGATTGACGCAATAGGTGAAGCTTATGAATCGAGAGAGCTTTTGAGCGGAAACTTATATGCAGGACTTACGGAAGAAGGCATGGAGATTGACATGGCTCTTACGGATGATGATAAGATAATCACTGCATATCCTGTGATGGAGGACTAAGAGAATGATAAAACATGAGTTTAAGATTAAGGAAATCCATAATAAAAACAAGACGAGGGTGAGAAAACGGATAACAATAAGCTTTGAAGAGGAAGGTTATGAGCTGCTTGCAGTTTTTATAAGCTCGGAGCTTAAGAATTTTTATGAGATGATCCTTCCGAAAATAGAAAGCGTCTGCAGCGGAGAAAGCGAGTCCGAGGAATTATACGGAAACAGGTGCAGCCTGAAGGTCGGCGCGGAAAAGGCTTTTATTGAGGATGACAATGATGAGGATGTTCTTCCGTCTGTGGAAATAGCAACGAAAGACCTGCTGGAATTAATAAAAGAATGGAAAGACAAAAAAGATGTATTAAAAAACGGGAATAACCAGCTTTGAGGTTTGACGTATCGTTTACAAGCGAGTAAAATTAGGATTTGAAATATATTTAAGATGCCAGGGGTTGTGGGAGCACGAAGTGCGGGACAATCCCTGGGATCACTTTTGACCTTAACATCATATTTAAGAGGAGGCGTAAAAAAATGGCATGTTTTTTGGTATCAACGGCTGAGGCTGTGATAGTAAAGGCGGTTGAAAAGGTTGAGGAAAAGAGAGAGGTTAATCAAGAGGAAAAAAACGAAGAGGTTAAAATTCCTTTGAGTAAAAAACTCAGCTGGCTTCGGTATATGCTGCTTGGGGGTTCCGTTCTTCTTGCTTTCGAGCATCTCTGGCATGGGGAGATAGTGCCCTGGTTCCCGTTCCTTACCGCGATGTCAGATCAGGCGGATGCAGCGGAGATGTTTCATGAGATGGCAACAGTGGGGGTATCGATGGCTGTTCTCGTTACGGCAGTATGGGTTGGAGTATGTGTAGCTGCCGATCTGATCGTAAAGAAAGCGTCGAAGGCGGCAGAGACAATAGTTTAAGGGGGAATTGTCATGACTTTGCTTATAACGGTTTTTGCGGCTGTGATCACTACAGTCTGCTGGTACAACAGAAAAGACGACAATATGAAGCTGGAGGTTCTTCTTTTCATGTTCTGGGGAGCTTCGCTTATGTGGCTTGTGGATGCGGTTTTCGAGTATGCAGAGCTCAGGTCGGCATTTTTTACACCGGCGATTGAGGACATGGTAAATGACAGCTTTTTAGGACTTTCTGTAGTTGCGCTTGCGCTTGTTATCTGGGTGGTAAAGCTTGTGATTTCTGATCCGAAGGGTTCGGTTCGTGCGGCACTTTGCAGAAAAAAGGCTTGATAGCTCTTAGTGGATAGATATGAAAATCAACTCAAAAGTTAAGACAAAAGAATCATCAATTGACATGACGAAGGGGAATACCTTCAGTCTCTTGATATCATTTATGTTTCCGATGATGCTTGGGAACATCTTCCAGCAGTTTTATAATATTGTTGACACGATAATCGCCGGTAAGTTCATAGATGCAAATGCCCTTGCAGCTGTGGGTTCGACAGGAAATATTACGAATCTCTTTTTTGCATTGGCTAATGGTCTTGCAGCAGGTATCGGAATTATCGTGTCACAGTTTTATGGCTCCGGTGACGTGAGCGGTGTCCGGAAAACCATCTGCAACGCATTTCTGATAGTGGGCGCAAGCTCGGCTTTTGTTGGGATTCTGGGATTTCTTCTCGCCAGACCTGTTCTTATATATGGTCTCAAAACTCCTGACGAGATTCTCGAAGGCGCGGTTTCATATATGTCGGTAATCTGTATCGGCTTTATAGGGACAGCCCTTTACAATACGATTTCCTTTATTCTAAGGGGAACGGGTGATTCGAAGACACCTTTATTTTTTCTCATAATTTCCAGCTTTTTAAATATTTTAATGGATCTTGCTTTTGTTATCTTCTTGGGGCTTGGCGTAAGGGGGCTTGCAATAGCCACGATAACGGCGCAGTTTTTGTCGGCAGCCGTTTCCGGAATTTATGCCTTTAAAAGCAATAGTAATTTTAAGCTTAAAAAAGAAGACTTTTCAGTGGACAGGGAGATTATTGTTAAATGTATGCAGCTTGGAAGCTCGATGGCACTGCAAAGCGGATTCATAGCCCTGTCGTTTGTAATACTTCAAAGGGTAATAAATTCCTTCGGAGCTGTCGTTGTGGCGGCTTTTACGGCGACGAGCAAGATTGAAAACCTTGTAAACATGCAGCTTAAGGCACTGGGAGATTCCCTTTCGACCTATACGGGACAGAATTACGGGGCAAGGAATGGTGACAGGGTAAGGAAGGGTTATCAGGTGGGAATGTCAATGATGGCGGTATATGCGCTGCTGATGTTTCCCATTATATGGATTTTCGGGGATTCGCTGATGAGAGTATTCGTAAACGAACCGGAGGTTATTGCTTTTGGCAAAACCGCAATGAGAATCCTTTCAAGCTTTTATCTGCCGCTTGGGACTATTTATGTCTGCAGGGGCATTCTTAACGGAGCGGGAGATGCTAAATTCCCGCTTATCTCCGGCGCAGCGGAGATGACAGGAAGGGTTGTCTTTCCTGTGTTTTTCTGTGCGATTCCTTTTCTTGGAGTATGGGGATTATGGGTTGCGACCGGAGTTACATGGACGATCGTAGCTGTTACGGCTTTTACGCGCTACAGCATGAAGGGATGGAAAGCAGGTCTTATATATACTTGAATAAAAAATTCCGAGAAGGCAGGGGTGCAGTAAGGAGTTTTTAAGGAACAATGAAACAGGTAGATTTTAAAAACGGAAGAACTCTGACAAATATTTTGGCTGCGGCTGTGCCGATGCTTGTTGCACAGATTTTAAATCTCTTATACAACATAGTTGACAGGATTTATATTGCGAGGATACCGGAAAAGGGAACTGTAGCGATTGGCGCTGTGGGACTCTGCTTCCCGATAGTCATTCTGATAACGGCTTTTACAAATATGTTTGGAAGCGGTGGTGCGCCGCTTTTTTCCATTGCAAAGGGACGTGGTGACAGCAGGGAAGCCTGCGCTTTGCAGAACACTTCTTTTTTTCTGTTGGTAGTTACAGGCATTGTTTTACTTATATTCGGTGAAATCTTTGCAAGGCCGGTGCTGGCTGTCTTTGGAACATCCGAGTCAGCTATGGTCTATGCCCTGCCTTATCTTCGGATTTATTTACTCGGAACTGTATTTACGATGATCGCAACGGGCATGAATCCCTTCATTACGGCGCAGGGCTTTTCAACGGTAGCAATGACTACGATAATTGTGGGCGCGGCTGCGAATATAATCCTTGACCCTGTATTCATCTTTCTCTTCGGATTTGGAGTCGAAGGTGCCGCGATTGCGACAATTATTTCTCAGGCAGTATCTGCACTCTATGTATTGAGATTTTTATTTGGCAGTAAATGCGAATTTCGTCTGAAGCTTCTGACAGCTGAGGAGATAAGAAGCTCAGGAACAAGGGCTGCAAAAATTACGGGACTTGGTACTGCGGCATTCATGACACAGTTTACGAATGCGGTTGTACAGATTGCCTGCAACAGCGTCCTTTCTGACGTGGGAGGCGATATTTATGTATCGGTCATGACTATAGTTAATTCGGCGCGTCAGATGATGGAGACTCCGATTGTTGCCATTACGGAGGGGGCATCTCCGGTTATCAGTTATAATTATGGTGCGGGACGCTTTGACAGGGTTAAGAAGTCGATAATCATAATGGTTGCGATAACATTTGCGTACACCATAGCAGTCTGGACTCTTATCAGGCTTTTTCCGGCGGAGATTATCGGGATTTTCAGCAATGACAAAACTATCCTGGGTGACGCAGTACCTGCGTTTAGTCTGTATTTTTCGACATTTATATTTATGGTTTTGCAGTATTCGGGACAGACGGTATTTAAGTCTTTTGGTAAGAAATGGCAGGCGATTTTCTTTTCGCTTTTCAGGAAGGTTATCATTGTCGTTCCGCTGACCTACGCGCTGCCGTATCTTTTCAGTCAGGGGATTAACGGAGTTTTTGCGGCAGAGCCCATCAGCAATGTCGTGGGCGGACTTGCCTGCTTTGTAACGATGCTGATAACTGTTCATAAGATGATTGTGATAAAGTACAATTAATGGGTTGTATTTCGTGGAAATATGCCAATATACCTGTATATAGGGG
>CAJOPI010000185.1 GCA_905236275.1 uncultured Lachnospiraceae bacterium
AATAGCTCTAAAGCTTACAACAGAAAGATTTTTCAGAATCCGATCAAACAAGAAAACCATTGACAAAACCACATAAATAAGCTATTAGTTAAATTGCTTGCAAGGAGAGCCTATGAATTCAGTTTTTATCCAAGAATTGCGAAATGAGAAAAAGTGGAGATTATGATGGATATTTTCGGGACACTGGGACCTGCGTGTTATAAGCGGGAGATTTTGAAGAAAATGTTTTCGTTGGGAATGACAGGTATTAGAATAAATCTTTCCCACGTGATGCTTTCTGAATGCAGGGACAAAATCAGAACAATACGGGAGACTGCCGCTGAGTATTCTGTTGAGCCAAAGATATTGGTGGATTTGCATGGACCGGAACTCAGGATTGGAAAAACCGATGGATTGATAAAGCTTTCCGAAGGGGATGAAGTATCCCTCGGAGCTAAGGGAATACCACTTGATGAAAAGATAATCGCGAATATCAAAGTTAATGATGAGCTACTGCTTGATGACGGGAAGATACTTCTGAAAGTTATTTCGGAAAGTGAAGCTTTTGTCGATTGTCATGTTGTTCGGGCAGGAGTGCTTTCTTCGGGCAAAAATATTGCAGTAGTTGGAAAAAGAATTGCAATGGATACTTTGACGCGGGAAGACATTATAAATATACAGGATGCTGCAGAACTTGGAATTTACGGTGTTATGCAGCCTTTTGTCAAAAACATGCAGGATCTTTTGGATGTCAGAAAAGCACTGGATGAAGCCGGTGGAAAGAGGATAAAAATCTATGCAAAAATTGAGAATACGGAAGGGGTCAGTTCGATAAGGGATTTCTTTGGTCTTTGCGATGAGATAGTCATTGCAAGAGGCGACCTAGGAAATTCCATGCCTCTTTGGGAGCTTCCGTCAGTACAAAAAAGAATTGCTGCTATCTGTCGTGAAAACAATGTTCCGTTCATGGTCGTAACACAGATGCTTTCTTCGATGGAACACTGCAAGGTACCAACGAGAGCAGAGGTCAGTGATATATACAATGCGGTTGCTGATGGTGCGGCATCTGTAATGGTCACAGGCGAAACGGCCAAAGGTGAATACCCTGCTGAAGTTATCAGATATTTAGCGAACACTGCAAATGCCGCAATTATGGAATCAGAATGATATTTGCCCAAAAGAGCAGGTACAATGCCTGTTCTTTTGGGGTCTGTTTAAGCAAAAACTGAAAAAAACCGAATATTAAATTGAATACAATCATTTGCTTTCATCATCACCGAACAGATCATAATTAGCCACAGACCTCCTGTGTTCCTCATCAACAGCAGCGTAATGCTTTACTGTGGTATTCACATCCTTATGACCAAGTACGTCGGCGACCATATAAATGTCCCCTGAAGAATTATAAAGGCTTGTTCCAAAGGTACGACGAAGTTTATGTGGATGCACACGATCTGTAAGTTTGGCACCTTCCCCATATTTTTTCAGCATATCCTCAATGCTTCTTACGGAAAGCCTGTTGTTTTTCAGTGAAATAAAAAGAGCTTCTTCCTTTGGATTATTTGTGAGCAAGGGACGCTCATTTTTTATGTAATCACGTAGTGTATTGCGAATCTTTTCATTTATGTAAAGAACAGCTTCCTTGCCACCTTTCCTTACAATCTTTATAGTATTGTCCTCAAAATTTACATCATTTAAATCAAGTCCGGCGCATTCAGACACCCGGATACCAAGATTTAGCAGTAAAATGACAATTGCAAGATCTCTTTTTGCAGTATTTTTTGATCTGGCAGCACCTCTGTCAGTTTTTGCTTTGGTTTCTTCGATAGCTCGTATAAGCCTTTTTGCTTCATCAACATCCAGACGTTTTATGTCGTTCTCCTCGAATTTGCGGTTTTTATCTGCTTTAAGGGTTGGATCTTCAGTAATATAACCTTTGTCAGTCATATAACCAAAAAAATTCCGGAGTGTTGCCATTTTGCGAGCAAGCGTGCGATTACTGACCATATGCCCGGAACCACCGTCATTCATTACCATGTATTTCTGAAATTCATTAATGTCTTCGGCATTAAGAACTCCCAGAATTTCCAGAGGAATATCCCTGATCTGCAACGACCTGCAACGTGGATTACGATCCTTGAGGAATTCAAAGAAAAGCACCACATCCTTGGCATATGCAATTGCCGTATTTATCTGATACTTAAGTACACATGAATCTAAATATGAATGTGTATATATTGGAAGGAAATCTTTAATAGCTTCAATTTTGTTCAGCTTTTCCTTCTTTAATCTCGCATAATATCTGGAATCTTTACCCATATAATCCCTCCGGGTTTTATAAAAACCTGATTTTTGTTTCATATACATTATACCACATAAAATTGGAATTTAACGCGGTATAATTATTTAATTCATAACTTCATACTCGCTTCTGCGCACTTGCTGCATTGTGAGTATGAAAAGATAAAGAAATACAGACCAAAAGTAAACGCAATTATTTATTTTTTACTATCCAAAGCTATATTCAATATATCAACGACAGCCTTTGCATCAAGCTTGATATAGTGTCCAACGCTTCCGTTTCTCGTAGCACGTTTTGCCATCTCTTCAAAATCCTTATCATCTATATTCAGTTCTTTAAGGCTTGTAGCTATTCCCAGTTTTTTATAGAATCCTTCAAGTCTGTCCGCAAGGATATATGCTCTCTCTTCTTCCTTGTAATCATGCGCATCGACCCCGAATACCCTTGTTGCTAAAAGTGCCGCTCTCCAGGGCTTAACCTTAGCCGCATATCTGACCCATGCAGTTATGACAACTGCCATTCCTTCACCGTGGGTTATATTGTATTGGGCTGAAAGTTCGTGTTCTATCCTGTGTGAACCCCAGTCAGCCGCTCTGCCGGCATCAAGGAAATTATTATGTGATACGCTTGCAAGCCACTGGATCTCTCCCCTTGCATTTATATCCTGCGGATCCTTCTTTAATCTGTCAGCATTTAATAGAAGCGCCCTTACTGCTCCTTCTATAAGATAATCCGTTGTATCGGAATATTTTGTATCCGAAAAATATCTTTCAAGGAGATGTGTAAGAACATCCGCAATACCTACTGCCGTCTGGTACCAGGGAAGCTTCACCGTGAAGCGCGGATTCATTATGGCGAACTTAGGAATTATCCTGTCGTCTTCAAAGCCGAGCTTCCATTCTCCGTTTGAAATTATTGCTGCATTTGAGGTTTCAGAACCGCTTGATGCCGTTGTTGCAATAACACCTATCGGAAGCACCCTTTCCGGCAGAATACCCTTTTCAAAAAAGTCCCAGCTGTCGCCGTCATAAGGAATACCGATCGAAACTGCCTTAGCCGTATCGATAGAGCTTCCGCCGCCTACCGCAAGGATAAAGTCAACACCTGCCGACCTTCCTTCATCAACCAGTTTTCTTACCAGTGCGATATCGGGATTCGGAACAACCTCTCCGTTTTCAATAAGCTTTATACCTCTTTCCTCTGTTTCTTTCTTTATCTCATCATAAATCCCGAGATCTTTTATAAATTCACCGCTGTATACGAGGAGGACTGAACTCGCCTTGTTTTCCTCTAAAAGTTCTCCTATCTGTTTCTCACTGTCCTCACCAAAAACTATTTTTGCCGGATTGTAATAATTAAATGCTATCATACTATATCTCCTATCCTATCTTTAAGATACTGCTAAAGCGTACCCCGAATGAAAGGATACGCCTTAACTACATTTATCAAATTACCTTATTACTCATTTTAACGAAACTACTGCTCCATCGTATGTGCTTTCGATATAATCTTTGATCTCACTTCCCTGAAGAACTTCTACAAGAGCCTTAACTGCTGCGTCATTTTCTTTCTCAGGGCTTGTTGCGATAATATTTCCGTAGGTCTGGGCTGCAAGTCCGTCATTAGCTTCAACTGCAAGCGCCTGACTTACATGAAGTCCGCCCTCAATTGCGTAGTTACCGTTGATGACTGCAACATCTACATCGGGAAGTGCTGCAACAAGCTGCTCAGGTGCAAGCTCCTTGAATTTGATATTCTTAGGATTCTCAACGATATCTGCTACAGTTGCTTCGATACCTGCATCATCCTTAAGTGTAAGAAGGCCTTCCTGTGCGAGAAGAAGAAGCGCTCTAGCCTCGTTTGTCACGTTATTCGGAACCGCTACAAGTGCTCCGTCCGGGAGATCTTTCAGATCTGTTGTCTTTCCTGCATAAATTCCGAAAGGCTCGTAGTGGATCGCTCCTACAGATACGAGATCCGAACCGTTCTCTTCATTGAACTGATCAAGATAAGGAACGTGCTGGAAGTAGTTTGCATCAAGGCTTCCCTCGATAACGCCTGTATTAGGAGTAATGGAATCTTCAAGCTTAACGATTTCAAGATCGATACCCTGCTCCGCAAGTATAGGCTTTGCAACTTCAAGTATCTCCGAATGAGGAGTGATATTTGCTCCAACCTTGATCTTTACTGTCTCAGTACTTTCGGATGCAGCTGAGCTCTCTGCGCTCTCGCTCGCTCCCTCAGTTACCGGCTCTGCTTTCTCTGCCGCAACCTTCGCTTCTTCAACCTTTGCTGTTGCTGATCCGCATCCGACTGTTCCAAATGCAACTATTGCTGCCAATCCTGATGCTATAAGTCTTTTTCTCATAATATTCTCCTCCGCTTTTCTTATTCTTTGTTTCTTTTGCCTTTGTTTTTGTGTTGCTCTTTATGGGTAATACTATAACCGCTCTAAATCATTTCGTAAAATACATGAAATCTATTGTCTGTTATAAGAATTACCTATAGCCGTAAAAAAAATCTAACCGTATTTAACGATAAGAAACAAAAAGGAAGCTTCCTCAGCTGCTTCCTTTTTTCTGCTAATAGATATAACACTCGCGGATTCTCAATCGACTCAAAATTCCCTGTGCCCTTTATGCCTGTGTGCTCATTCCCCATAAATTTATAAATCATGGTTATATCATAATACGACCAATTAAGATTCTGATTCCGAATTGGTCGTATTTTCTATCATATTAACCAAGTTAAAATCCGAAACATTTCTCACGCCTTTCTTGAACTCTTCGAAAGCTTTGTTCCTGCTGCCTGAATGAGCATTACCATGATCACAAGCATTGCGACCGTAGTCCAGAGAACCGTTTTTTCATATCTGTAATAACCATACTGCAGGGCTATCGCACCAAGTCCGCCGCCTCCGATAACTCCTGCCATTGCAGAATATCCGAGAACCGTTGCAACATTTATGGCAGCGCCGAGGATAAGTGACGGAACTGCTTCAGGCAGTATGAAATGTAAAACTATGAAAAACGGGCTTGCACCCATTGAGTCCGCTGCTTCAATGATACCGGACGGCACTTCATTTAATGATGACTCCACCATCCTTGCAATGATCGGAACCGCACCTATAGTCAGCGGCACGATCGAAGCTACCGTTCCGATTGATGAACCAACGATAAGTCTCGTCAACGGGATCATCAGTACAAGGAGTATGAGAAAAGGGAGCGATCTTAAGATATTTACTATCGTTCCGAGTATCAGATTCAGACCCCTGTTCTCAAAAAGATGTCCTTTTGCCGTTGTATATAAAAGTACTCCTAACGGAAGTCCTAAGATATAAGCAAAGAGCGATGAGAAAAATGTCATCTGAAATGTCTCCACTATTCCTTGTAAAATTGCCTCTTTAATATATTCATCCATACTTAGCTCACCTCCACTATACTCAGACCTTTTCCTCTGAAATAATCAAGAACGACCTTACTGTCTTCTTCGTCCTTTGGCAGCTCAACTACCATCTGTCCAAATCCGATACCACCCACGCTCTTTGTATTTGCACTTAAAATATTGACCTTTCTGCCCGTTTCCTCTACAAGATTTGATATGAAAGGTTCATTAGCCGACTGCCCGTCAAAAGCAATCCTCACAATATGGCTGTCAGTTGATGAAGCATCAAAAGGATTTACACTGTCAGCCTCCCCGTTAGGCAGGAGAAGATATTTGGCGGCAGCAGATTTTGGAGAAGTGAAAACCTCCGTCACGTTTCCGATTTCCGCAAGGACTCCCTTTTCAATGATCGCCACGCGGTCACATATTTTCTCAACCACCGACATTTCATGTGTGATGATTATTACTGTAAGTTTTCTCGTCCTGTTTATCTCTTTTAAGAGTTCAAGAATCTCCTCTGTGATCTTCGGATCTAGTGCCGAAGTAGCTTCATCGCAGAGAAGCACCTTCGGATCCGAAGCCAGCGCTCTCGCAATGGCAACCCTCTGTCTCTGACCTCCCGAAAGCTGTGCCGGATAGGAATTCTTTTTATCCTCAAGTCCTACTACCTTAAGCATGTCAAGAGCTGTCTTTTTTCTCTCCGCACGCGGGATCTTTGCAATTTTAAGAGGTATCATCACGTTTTCAATAACGGTTTTCTGCATGAGCAGATTGAAGCCCTGAAATATCATCGAGATAGACTGTCTTGCCTTACGGAGCTCTTTTGGAGCCAGTTTTCCCAAATCTTCCCCGAAAAAGCGGATTTCACCTTCGTAGATCTCTTCAAGGCGGTTAAGTGTCCGCACAAGTGTAGACTTTCCCGCACCGCTCATTCCTATTATTCCGAAAATTTCGCCTTCATGAATATCAAGGCTTATATCCTTAAGAGCTGTAAACTCCTTATTGTCGTTTTTATATATCTTCGTTACATTTTTCAATTCGTAGACTTTTTTTTCATCATTCATAATACTCATCCCCGATATAGCTTTTCTTTATAACGATCTGTAAAAGTAAAGGCAGGAACCGAATGGGGTACCTGCCCTGACTTTTGAAAATACAGTCTCGAATGAGAGACTTAATTGGCTCAGTAAAATATTTGATTGACCAAGCTCTGTAAGAGCCTCCTTCTCGTCATACTGAAGGTTCGCCGGATCAAGTCCGAGCCCCTTCACATCACTTATAAAGAAAAGTGAGCAGAGCTGGCATGAATTTGTGGTTGAAATTGCATGTGCATAAAGAACCGCATCCTCCTCTGTTTCTATTTTTTTGTTTTTCTGAATTTGCTTTATCTGAGTTAGATGATACAGCGACTTAAAGCTCCTGTCTAATTTCAAAAAATTATCAACTGTTATAAGTTCAGCCTATATCTGCAATAAAAAAATTACAGGGGCAGAAAACATAGACACACAAGGTCTTCCAATCCGCGCGCGTCGCATCATACGCACAAAGTGTGTTTTTTAATTCATAGGGGATTGCAACGCAAATTCCTATGAATTAAAAAAGAAGATAGCCTGATCAACAGACTATCCCATTGAGAAATATAAAATGATGCCAGGGTCATTGTGGAAATTGCGTAGCAATGGAGCAATGCGTGGGCATCAGTTGGGGGCAAAATGCCTTTTGCCCCCAACATCATAAAATTAATAAAATATAATAGGAAGCATTTTCAAGCGGCATTAGCCATCAGCACTGTTTCCGTTAACTTCTGCCATACCGCATCCGCAAATATCCTATGTGAATAATCATCAAGATGCTCATTATCTATTTCACTGGACTTCGCATAATCCGATGCTGCAAGAAAGTTCACACCTCTCCTGTCAGCTATCGTCCTGTATACTTCTTTAAGTTTCTTACTTGTTGCTACCGACTCAGTTCCGAATTCGGGATCTTTCTCCGGTCTCCACACATCTTCACCAAGGTCTATCGGTGATATAAGAAGAATTTTTTCAACCGGAAGATATTTTTGAACGATATCCAGACATCGTTCTATTCCCTTCCCTATAGTGTGGGCCGAAACATTATAAACACTCTTGCAGTCATTCGTTCCAAGCATGATTATCGCATAATCAAGAGGTGTCTGGCTTTCCAGAATTATCGGAAGCGTTGCCACTCCCTTTCTTCCGGCTCTCAGCTCGTCTTCAAATACGGTTGTCCTGCCGCAAAGTCCTTCCTCGATAACCCTGATCTCATCACTCTTCCCATCCAATATGCTTGTCCACCTGACACCCCACGGATATCTCTTAAAAGGCGAAGTTCCGGGGATAAGACCCCATGTATTAGAATCGCCAAATGCAAGTATTTTTTTCATACAGCACCTCCTCATTTCATCGCTTAGTTCAGAATGATACTGTCTCTATAAAATCTTTCTAATATCCTTACCTGTCATTAATCTTATAGCATATTGATTTTTCAGTCTAATTTCAAAAAATTATCATCTGTTATATCTTTTCCCTATATCACAATGATTTAGTGCTGCCTTTCTGCATCTGACTGTTGAGACAGCCTTCAATTATGCCAGGACTAAGGTACACCCCTATCTTATTTGCGAGTGGAACTAACCCGACAGTTCCACTCGTTTTCTATAAACAGATATCCATGCAAATATTTGGCATAAGGAGCAGATATATGATCACTAAAACCAAGATTAGAAAAAACCATCAGAAGGATTCAATTGTTCCTTCTGACAGGCTATTATGGGATAAATAAGTTTTTTTAGGCTCTTTATTGTAAAAACTCCTCCACTACGCTAAACTGATAATCAGGAGGGATTTTTCCATGAAGAAAATTGGAATTGGATATGAAAACTACAAAGATTTTGTCGATAATGATATGTATTATATCGATAAAACGCTTTTAATCCGCGATATCCTTGGAAAAGGCGGCAAGGTGAGCCTCTTCACGCGTCCCAGACGTTTTGGAAAGACACTTGCTCTTTCTACTATCCGCACATTTTTTGAACTTGAATACGACTATGACGGAAATATCATAGATAAACATCGTTATTTTGAGGGAAAGAAAATTATGCAGTGTGGGGATTCTTTTCTCTCAAAAATGGGGAAGTTCCCTGTGATAAAACTTTCTCTTAAATCTGCAAAACAACCTGATTTTAATACTGCTATATTAAAACTTCGTGAGGAAATAGTAAATGAATTCAGGCGGCATATTTACCTTCTTGAATCTGATTTTTTGACAAATAACGATAAAGAATTATTCAGGGAACTTTTGAACGGAATTGTCACTTGGAATAGAAAGTTCAACGATATTTCAGATGATGAAGAAATGAAAAAGGCAATAAAAGCTGAATATGGCAAGTATTCAACTTCTTTAAAAACCCTGTCCGAGTTGCTTCAAATGCATCATAAAGAAAATGTTATTATACTGCTGGACGAATATGACGTTCCACTTGAGAATGCTTACTACAACGGTTTCTATAAAGAAATGGTCGATTTTATCCGCTCACTTTTCGAGTCAGCCTTAAAGACTAATGATGCACTTGAATTTGCTGTAGTTACAGGCTGTCTGCGGATTAGTAAGGAAAGCATATTTACAGGGTTAAATAATTTGGTTGTAAACTCTGTCAGAAGCACAGATTTCGGAGAATACTTTGGCTTTACCCCGGAAGAGACCTTAAATATGCTTGATGATTATGGACTTGAAAAAAATCACGATATAGTCAGGGAATGGTATGACGGATATCTTTTTGGCGATAGTGAAGTTTATAATCCATGGAGTGTCACACAATATGTATATGAACATATCAATGCTCCGGTCCGCCTTGCCGAACCTTACTGGTCTAATACATCATCAAACACAATAATAAAAGACCTGATCAGTAATGCGGATGAAACTGCAAGGGAAGAACTTGACCTTCTTATAAATGGCGGTACCGTTGAGAAACGTATACATGAAGATATTACTTATGATGATATACATACAGAGCCTGATAATCTCTGGAATTTTCTCTTTTTCACCGGTTATATGAGAAAAGTTTCCGAACGAGCTGTAGGCGAAGACATATATCTAACTATGTGCATTCCCAACAGAGAAATAAGAAGTATCTACAGTCATCAGATAAGTCTCTGGTTTGAGAACATTGTGCGTGCGACCGATCACAACTCTTTCCGTCAGACAGTCTTAAATAAAGACACACAGACCATGGAAGACTATTTATCAGACCTCATGGAGAAAAGCATCAGTACTTTTGATTCTTCCGAAAGTTTTTATCATGGTCTCCTGCTCTCTCTCCTTTACGGAGTACCCCACTACGTTCCAAAGTCCAACCGCGAAGCAGGCGACGGTCGCCCCGATATAGTCCTCTGCCCTAACCGTCCGAAAGACCCGGCTTACATTTTTGAATTTAAGGTAAGGAAAAAATTCAATGAAATGGACGATGGCATTCAGGAAGCTTTTAAGCAGATAAAAGATAAGCGCTATGAAGACGGTGTTTTAGAGGACGGCTACGCAGTAGTTCTCTCTTATGCCATATGTTTTTGTAAAAAAAGCTGCATTGTCAGATTGAAACCAGAAGGAGCATCGCACTAAGCGATGCTCCCTTTATTTATATACAGATGCTCTTCATTGGGATAGGCTTGTAGAAGACCATGGCTTCTTTTTCATATAAATATACGAACTATTCCCACAAATCTGCCAAAAAATTTCAATAATTGTGTTGTTTACGGTGAAATGTCCGCAAATGAAAAGTCTGTATGGAGCTTGCTGTTTGCATCAGGCTATTTAAAAACAGTGGAAACAAGGGATATTGAAGCAAAATTGATGTTTATAATAATTGACATATTTGGTATATGTATATATTATTATAAATACAAACTATATTTTTTTACCGGAGGAAATATGAGAAGGAAAAATCCTGTAATAATGCCAAAAACAAAGAAAAAAATTGCCCAGGTTGGCGATCAGATAAAACTTGCCCGGCTCAGACGCAAATACACAGCTGAAATTATAGCTGAGAGAGCAGGAATAAGCAGGGCAACTTTATGGAAAATAGAAAAAGGTGATCCGGGCGTAGCTTTTGGAATTTATGCAAAAGTTCTCAATGCTATAGGATTAGGAGATGACATCCTTCTTTTGGCAAAAGATGATGAACTAGGTCGTGCGCTTCAGGATGCAGAACTTTTGAACAAGGGAAAAAAGAAGGACATTGACAAATGAGGATTTACGAAATTCATGCCGGATGGTCTGACGTAGCAGAAAAAATCGGCGATATATTTATAGAAAATTCAAGAGGTCGTGAGATCATATCTTTCGCTTATGATGATAAATGGTTATTAGATAATCCTTCATTCATGCTTGACCCAGATATATTAAATGTCAGAGGACGCCAATATATTCCGGATAAGAAACTATCTTTCGGCTTTCTTTCAGATACAGCCCCTGACAGATGGGGACGGAAACTAATTGACCGGAGAGAAAGAATTGATGCGAAAAAAGAAAAACGTCCTATACGAACGCTTTTTGAGAGTGATTACATTTTGGGCGTTAATGACAAAGGGAGAATCGGAGCCTTACGCTATTATGATGACGAGAGGAAGGTTTATATGTCTGAAAGGGATATGCTTTCAGCCCCGCCGATAACAGAATTAAGAAGGCTTGAACAGGCTTCGCTTAATCTTGAAAAAGGCGATGACCCCGATGAAGAGAAATGGTTCCGAGATCTGATTGAACCCGGTTCTTCACTGGGTGGAGCAAGACCAAAGGCAAATCTGCTTGATGAAAGAGGAAATATGTGGATTGCCAAGTTCCCGTCCAAAAATGATGATTATAATGTTGGTGCCTGGGAGATGGTTCTGCATGATCTACAGCAAAAATGTGGTATTACTGTTCCTGATGCCATGCTGATGAATGTCTCCGACGCAGGAAGTACATTTTTGGTAAAACGCTTTGATCGTAATGGTGAAAAACGTATTCATTTTGCCTCAGCAATGACAATGCTCGGTGAAACCGATAATTCAACAAATGAAATCAGCTATATTGATATCGCGGAAGTTATCGAAAGCATTTGTAATGAACCTGAGAAGAATCTCCATCAGCTTTGGGACAGGATGGTTTTCAATATTTGTTCTTCCAACACTGACGATCATCTAAGGAATCATGGATTTCTATATAGCGGAAGTGCCTGGGAATTGTCACCTGCTTATGATGTAAACCCTTCAACTGATAAGGACAGACTTTCTCTTCTTATTGCTGATGATAATACAAAAGATTTAGATGCAGCTTTAGAAGTTTCTGATTATTTCAGATATTCAAAAAAAGAAGCTCGTGATCGTATAAAAGAAATACAAGATATCATCAAAAAAAACCGTAAAATTTTAGCGAATAAGTATCGAATTCCCAGATCAGAGCAGAAAAGCATGGACTCAGCTTTTGAAATGTCTTTCTGAAAACGAAGGCATCAAAATGAGCCTAAAAGAAAAGGGACTTCGCACCTGGTGCAAGCCCCTTTTCTTTTATTCAGCATTCTGCATTACACCCGGAGCAAGTTGCCCGACAAATGGGGCTATTGTACGTTGAAAAGTGTAATACATCTCCTTATTATAAGCTATAATAGAGATGGATTTTAGATGGAGGATTAAAGATGAAAAGAAAACTTTTATCGGTTCTTTTGGTGATATGTCTTTTGGTGGGCTGTGGTAATAACGCTGGTGAAAATGAAGCTTCTGCTCCTGATGCCGGTGAAAG